>JBKPMK010000314.1:0-3366 GCA_046732115.1 Thermoproteota archaeon | reverse complement strand
AAAAATAGATCTAGTACAAATTGAAGAAGATCTAAAGATAATAAGACGGTAACAACAGAAGCAATAAATCAATCTAATTTACTAATGTTATCGAATTGCGAAATACATCTCTTCCTGAGCAGGAAATTACAGCCAGAATTGAAGCGGCATTATATTCCGCTGGTAGGCCTTTATCAGTAGAGGAACTTATCAGAGCATCTGGAACAAATTCAAAAGAAAAGACAATTAAAGTCGTAACAGATTTAATTAGAAAAACAAAATCTGTATTTAACGCTATTGAGATTAGTCAATTAGAAGATGGAACTTATGTATTTCAATTGAAACCTGCTTACACACCAGTTGTAAGAAAGTTCGCACAGCAACCATTGATTTCTTCTTCTTCTCTCAAGACATTATCCTATATTGCATATGAACAACCTGTCACTTCAAGACGTCTAGTCCAGATTCGTGGGAGTCAGGTTTATACTCACCTCAGAGAACTGGAGAGCATATCTTTTATTGAACATGAAAAGTTAGGTAGGTTAAAAGTGTATAGAACAACAAAGAAATTCCAAGACTATTTTGGTGTTAATGATCTTGATTCTATGAAAAGCAAACTAATAGCAATGACAAACAAAAGTAGTGAAAGAACATCTCTACTTTCTTCCCAGAAAGCTCTTAATTGAAGTGAAAGATATACTATTCCTATGCGAAAATCAATAGAGAACCTGTATGGACGTAAATTTACTGGCGGTCGTAAAGTTGCTATGAGAGATCGAAGAAAGTTTGAAATTGATAGATATCCAAACGAGGCCGTTATGGGAAGTATGGAAATTGTATCAAGGCGTATACGAGGTAACAATGTAAAGAATGCACTTAAAACTGCAGAGTTTGCAAACGTTGTTGATCCAATTTCAAAGAAAGTAGCACGAGCAAGAATCTTGCAAGTAACAAAAAATTCCGCTAATAAAGATTACGAAAGGCGAGGAGTAATAACCAAAGGGGCATTACTTGAGACTGAATCCGGAACAGCAAGAGTAGTTTCTCGGCCTGGACAAGATGGAACTGTTAATGCAATTCTTGAAAAACAGTAAAAGCATTTCATGCTGCAAATTATATGTCTCAGAATATATCAACAAATAGTTATCAAGACTTAACTAGAAGTAGAATGTGCTTTGATATAGTTTAACTTATCTCGTTGGTTAATGATGCTATAAAATACAATATATTTTGACTATAATAAGTTATGGAATAGAGGACTAAGACTATAAAAATTTGCTTATGATGCGACTAGTGTATTTCCGTAGAAGTTAAGCAGTAGAAAGCCTAAAACCTGCACTTCAAAGTAATAATAGTTAGTGATGAGATTTTTCTCCCTCAGCATAGCCTATTCGTCGCTTCTTACGTATATCCCACATCCCTAGTATTATAAATGCAGCACCAATGGCCAAAATTAGGAAGTCTGCTGGAAAAATTGTTGCCCAAACGCTGTTAACTGTACCTGCATAGATAAACAAAATGGCTAGAAAAACTAAAGCAATTCCCGTGATTGTTTCGCTATTGATTCTTTCCACCATTATAATATGACAATAAAAGCCTTCTTATAAATAATATATCGCTATACAAAGTATTACTAACTTCTCAACTAACTACCAAAACGGCTGCAATAGCTATTGTGATGTGACCGTAGAAAGAGATAATAGAAGATAAGAAGAAGGCTTAGGTGAAGATAGAATATACTTTAAAGTAGCATCATCTACTAATTTTCCGGCTCCTGAAGATGCAGAAGGAGGATATGACCTGATAGCCATTCTTTGATTGCTTACATGACATGGAAGACCCACAAGTAGCGGCTGCTCATGCACTGTCAACACTCAAAAAACCTGGTGGTACGGTTATGATAGTAGAGCCATTTGCAAATGAAAAGCTTGAAGATACTCTAGATCCTTTAGGGTGTATGATGTCTGCTGGTTCAATTATGATTTGTATACCAGCATCATTAGGTCAAAATGGGCCTGCATTAGGCGCAAAAGCAGGAGAAGCACGTGTATCGCAAGTAGTTAAGGCCGGTGGCTTTAAGCATTTTAAGCGTGCTACGCAGACACCATTTAATATAGTATATGATGCAAAGCCTTAGACAAGGCTATTTAGCATTATAAATACACAATCTTTATATCAATCTGTAAAATTCTCACGGTACTCGTCTGTGTACCTATCTGCTTTATTCTCGTCATCTTCAAAAATATTCACTATATTCATCAGTGAATCTCTCTTGTTCATACTGGCTGTTACCTAGATAATTTTCTTCTTCTGCTGCTACTTGTTCTTGATTATCCTCGTTACTATGGTTGTAATCATTATTCTTCTGTGCGAGTTCCCATAAAAAGTAGTATCTGACATTCCAATATTAGGAAATGAACTAATTTCTAATCCTAAGTCATGCTGCAGTTCCTGAACTCCGCATAGAGTTCCATTTTATCATTTCATCTTTATTTTTGACAATTGTATATCCCTTCCATACTTTATGGAGAGCACCCCAAACCTGATTTTCAGAATAAAGTGAATTCAATAATTTCGACCTAGCTTGTTTACCACATGATTCTGTTTTTTTAATCTATATTCTTCTTGGTTTGTAATAGTCGAATTGGCAATTTTTTCTTCGTCTACTAAATCTATGGTATTTCATTGTGGATAGCGTTGCTTGAGTATTGGTACTCCATTTCCCTTTTGGAGTTTTTTAACTTTCTCTTCTGAATAATATTATGAGAAGTATGTAATTGAAGTGCTACTATAATTTGGTGCCCTATTGTATCGATCGCAAAATAATACGGCTGCAAATGTCAAGCACGACTTATCCCTACAGATGTATCTGTAACCTATGTACAAACCTGTTGAATTGCACAATCTTGTAAAATTGTAAAATCAAAAGTAGATTATAACTAATGCAGCACAATCTGCAAGGCTGTAAAATTCTTATAGTTTATTGATATACAATATATTAGACGCTTCCAGCAAATGGACTGCAAAGTAATAAACGCATTATTGAGAAGTTTTTAAACCATACTAAATTACATAAACACGATTTTAAGTTAATTAGAACTGAAAAAGAACAAATATCAATTATTTGTTCTGTAGGTGGTTTGGTATATTGTGAGAAATGTGGTAAATTCGTAATGATGTATGGCAAAAGCTATATGCAGAAGAGTGTCTATAACTAGTAAAAAGTAGCCTTATATAGATCTTAAACTAATCCAACTCTGCATTAAGTCGTTTAACCAAATATTCTATTGTAATCGGCTTTTTAATAAAACATCCTATACTTAATGTAGGATATACTTCCCTTAACGCTTCTATATTGGTGTCACCTGCAGTAATAAAACAAATCCT
>JBKPMK010000313.1:0-15853 GCA_046732115.1 Thermoproteota archaeon | reverse complement strand
CCTCGCTCTGGACCTTGGCAGTCAAATTATCAAGCGCGTTCTGAAGGGATTCTGGATTACGAGATACTTCATCGTTGAGAGTGATTATGTATTGATCTGATATCGTGATATTTCCATCCATGTTTTTAGAGATTGTAGTATTGTTCTTCTGAACAACGGGAACAGCTAAACTCAAGAGCGGTTCTCCTGATGATGTTCGCTGTATTACACCTAAAGCATAAGTTACCGACATTAGCATTGCTCCGGATTGATTTCTTTGATATCGATCATTTGGTATCATTGACGACATTATAGCAATTCCCTGATTGATTATCGACAGAGATAATACGATCAAGAATATAGGCATAAAGATCTTGTAACTTTTTTTGTCACGTTTGCTCTTAGGCTTATTTATGCAGTTTAAATCAACAAGCAGATGTATTAACTTTGCTAATGTGAATCGTTCCCTAAGGTGGGTAATTAATATTAAATCAATATGGAATCTATCTTATCGTATTGACTGAATGACCTATTACCGTGTTTCCTCTCATAACTAGACAACAGGCACATGCCTTTTGCAAACATATTTTAGCTTGTTCGTGTTCACAAATTGGGCATACGCATACTTCTTCCGCTATTGCATTGGCGCTATTCTGCAACCTCGACTTATTATCTACATAAAGCCATAATGCAACTAGAGGTAAACCTAAAACGAAAAAAACAGTAATAGTTCTTATTGGAATATGTAAAACAAACAAGGAGATTCCGAAACAAATTGTTCCAATACCAAGAATGAAAACCCACCGCGTAGTAATATCCATTATATCTTATTGCGCCTTTAAATTAGCTATAACTTCCGCTTATTTAATAACTTGTGCAATTATGAGCTAGATCTGTTCTGACTGTCTTAATACATATAAATAATATAGGATGTCAAAAAATTTTACATTATGAACTGCCTGCGTATAAGGATAATAGACCAACCAACTTCAAATACAAATCATTCAAAAGATCCACGACATCTTGTTATATCATTGAAAGAGTGCGCGGTAGAATTATAATATAATATTAGCATGATGCCATGATCAAGTTTTTCAGATCTACAGTTGAAACGCTCTCTGGTGCGGACATTGTCTTAATTGGAGTCCCTGATGAATCAAAGTCGCATTCTAGGAGAAAGGGCACAAGTAGAGCTCCGGACACTATTCGAACAGCATCTAATGAAACGGAATTTTTCGAAAGAGAAGGCAAAATTATTCCTACTACTACGATGCGTGGCAACTTGTTAGACAAAAAGATACTAGATCTTGGTAACGTAGGAAGAGAAAGACTGCCAGGAATTATTTTGTACATGATATCACGTGGAAAGCTGCCAATTATCATTGGAGGCGACCACTCTATAACTACCATAGCGCTGAGCCAAATCGGGAAGGTGCTAGGCAAAATCAGCCTATTTTACTTTGATGCACATCCTGACTTTGTTTCTTCCACAAATAATTACTACGGATCGATAATGACGGATTCTGCGGAATTCATCAATTTTAAAAAAAGTATGTTAATAGGAACTAGGGCGGCCGAAGCTGAGGAGATTGATAATGCAACCAAGGTTGGACTTGAAATCATAACGCCGCTGGATGTTGCCGAATTGGGCCTTTCAGAATTGGCTAGGAGGCTCGACAATAAGACACAACATAAAAAGTACATTTCTATTGATCTTGATTGTGTAGACCCCGCTTTTGCTCCTGGAGTCTCTGTCCCTTGTCCAGGCGGCATTTCTAGCACGGAGTTGATTTATCTAGTCAAAAGAGCAGTTCAAAGCGGAATAATTGCCATGGACATAGTTGAGCTATCTCCTGACTTTGATCACAATAAGATAACGGCATCTTTGGCTGCCAAAATAATTTCAGAAGCAATCGCATCTATCAACAAATAATAAATCAATTTGATACCTTACCGCGAGAGCATTGGAAGGAGTAGTTACATCTATAATCAACTATCTGATAGAGAACCAGAGCAATTTTAACTATTGTAATTATACATAAATTAATCAAAAAGCTTAGGATATTCCTATATCGATGATGTAGCAGAGCTATAGCTTGTAAATTGTTTACATGTCCATATATGTATGATTGAAAGCTCAAAATCTGAGGTCCTCAAGGATAACAAATCGAAAATGTGAGATGGATATTATCGTTACCTTAGTTGAAATACCTCGTCGTTCCCCTGTGCGTCTGCATGTACATCTACCATAACATGGGCTAGCTGTTTGTAAGCACCTTTGTTTATGGCCTGAGCGTCAAGATTTCTCTGACCTATGTATTGGTCGATGTAACTATGGCTGCAGTTTGGAGATATGCGTGAGTTATCCTCACATGCCAGCTTGGCGAACGATATAACTCCATCGCAGGTACCTGCCTTGCTTATGGCATCCGATCCCCCACACGCGATATTCCCAGAGCTTAGTTGGTTCTTTATAATTGTGTTATCAGACGAATCGGTGTTCTTGACAGCATTCTCAATGTAGCGTTTGAACGGAACCCCTGCCTTGTATGCATCTACAACCTGTTTGGCTGTTGAAGCGGCTGTGAATTGCTGAGCTGTCTGTGGTTGCTGTCCTTGAGCATATGCCACAGGCGCAATTAGGTTCGAAATTAGTAAAATGGAACCAAATAGGACTATAAATAATAAAACTTGATTATTCATCGCTCGAGTCAGCCCCTTGTGTTCGAAGTAATAACATTTTACAGTTTTTCATACAACGTATAGTTGTCGCCATAACTTGCCCAATTGCCATAATTAGCCCTAACCAACGATAAATGAATATATAAGCTGTGGAGGTTCGAAATTCGTAGCCTTCTTGTCTCAGATTCACAATAGCATGATTCGTACTTGCTATTGTTTTTTTATGACTATGATCGAACTGATCATTCATTATCAAAATTTTTGACGGATGATTGTGATAAGCTTTACTCACTCCAAGGGAGTTGACTTGTGTTGCTCCGGTTGAACATTTATCGTTAATCACCGGTAAAGATATTTAGTTAGTGATTTGATAATTGTTATATGTTATAATTGAGTAAGACCTATAATTGTAGCAGCCCACTCTCAGAATCAGCTTAACTTAAATCCTTTTAAATGAATTATAATCGAGTCTACTATTCATAAGCACCATGCGTGGCTGAAAGGAGCTGCGGAATTATGGTATTTTAGCTGTTCTATGTAGTCATATATTTGCATAGTACGTCAAATCAAAAATGATGCTTGTAGTGATATATATTACTCCTGCTACGATTGTTATAATATATCGAAATGTACGTTCAAACAAATTCAAAAAAGAAGAGAGCATCTGAAGGGTTAGCAATCATAGCCATGGTGTTGTTACTCACCTATATTGCTGATGCGGCTGTAGCACGAGGAAATAATCAAGGTTTTCTACCGATGAGTGCAGCCCAACGAGGAATGATCTTCGGTACATCCTCAATAATCTTGTTTTTTGTATCCTTTGCGATTGGATTCAGTGAGAAATCGAAATTGACAACCGTTTTACTTATTACTGGTGGTGCTTTAATCGGAGGTTCAGTACTAGCAGCTTCTGTTATGGCCAACGGAGGAATCCAAAGATCATTTGGTGCAATAATCATAATAGGCTTCATTATAATGGCTCTAGGGATCTTACGAGCGGTTCAACGAAAGTAAGTCCATCGGCTTGGTCGTAACGACTCAACGATAGTGCCTTACGGTGCATTGTTGTAAAAAATTCGCTATCTTGCAAAACAGTATAACGTTAGGACTGTTTGCTCTGTCATCTTGATGGTTAGACCGAATAGGCGCAAGGCTGCTACTGTAGACTAAATAAACATAATAATAGTAAAACGCAATTAAGTAATGCTGATCATAAACTTTACGGATTACTGATGGCATGACTATTTTTTCTATATGGTTTTAATCAAAATGCACTTACATAACAAATACAAGATTTTAAACACCGGCGTTTTCGATTAGATTTATTAATTCATCATACTGTCTTACGAACTTCCTGCCCTTGCTAGTAATTGACACTAGGCCCTCACTAGTACGACTAATCATTTCCTTTTGTTCTAGTTCGATAAAATGATTCATCATTTTATCGTAAGATAACTTAGAATAGTGTTGAACACGTGTTGGTCTAGCAATTCGATTAACTGTTACGTCTTCTTCGATAGCACAGAGTATTGCATAGTAGAGCTGCAGCTTATGTCTTTTCTCTTGTTTCAATTTGCATCTTTTCCTTATCACTCTATATGTTATAGTATATAGTATATAGACAGACAAATATGCATGCTAACCGTTGTTGTTGAACGAAGATATTGAAGTATAAAATAGTCTCAAAATATGAAATCACAAGTGAATATTGTTGAAGCCGGAGCATTGCAAAAGTCCCGCGTATGTAGAGGCATTTTATGTTGGCTACTTTTACTAAGGATAACGAAATTATCTGTTGCTACGTTTGAACAATTTCAGAAATAATTTTTAGGCGCCTGCAGTGACTTTGAGTTTTTTCAACTCCGAGAATCGAATGTGGGCAATCTATGCATTGCATTTGGCCTAGATTAATAATCCTTATTATAATCCTCGTTTTAGTAATAATACTACACATGGATTACGATAAACTTTGCAAGGACATTCTAACGTTGGCCCCAGATATACGGTTTGCTGGGGTATGTGATGAGACTGGAGAAATTAAGTATGGAGGCCACAGAGAAGGCGTCACAAATTTGCTCTCATCGGATGAAACGAAAAGATCAAATTTGCAAGCGTTAGCTAGATGGGGTTTGCGTAACTCGCTTGCTTCTAAGATTGGAAGGGGAAAATATGCAATGGCAGAGTACGAAAGGATAAAGCGAATAACTTTTCCATTAGAAAATCACCATTTGCTCTTGATAACTACTGAAGTTGGGGCAGATCATACGAAGATAATAGATGGTGTGCTTCAGCTACTGAGGCACTAATATAACCGACCCGACTATAGAACGGTTTAGAACCTCCCAAACATTAACCCTTTGGCAGTTCCTCTTCGCTTCTATCCTATAAAACAAGATAAACATATGTGCCCCAATTTATTCGATCAGTTTAGATATTATACTTTAGTAACCCTCTTACTGCAGCCATAAAATTTTGTTGATCTGCCGGCTTTTTAAGGACACCTATATCGCTTGCGTTGGGTAATATACTTACGAGTTCTCCAGCAGCATCGAGCGCTGATACAAAGAGCACTTTCACAGACATACTGATCCTCTTTAGCTGATGATAAAACTGGAGACCATTCAGATGGGGCATTCTTATATCCGCTATTACCAAGCTATAGTAAGATGGAGTTCTGGATCTGAATCTAATCAAAGCTTCCTCAGGAACCGTAAATGCATCAACATTGTAGCCCTCAGATGCCAAGAAGGTTTTGTATGTAAAAAGCGCATCTGGCTCATCGTCTACTATAAGGATATTATGACGGAGCTCTTTGCCTTGTCGCCTGTCCGACGCTGAGAGTTTTGGTTTTTTAAAAGACGGAGATTTCAAATCTGCATCTATCTTTGATAATGCTATATCGTGACGCAACGCAGCGATGTCTCTGTTTTTGGGACTCACCGCGTATATATTATATATTTCTCCGGCATCAATAAGATCGCTTCCCTTTAACATTTCGAAATCATAATTATTCGAATAATAATTCTTAATTATTTGATGGAGGTTGTTCCCGATTACCATTCCATTTGGAGATGCCAGTGAGTTCATCTTACTACAAAGACTTATCACTTGTCCAAACAGATCATTGGTAGCAGAAGTTATTGACCTAGTTATCTGTACGGAACCGTAATCAGCGCTAATTCTATAGTTAATAGCAGGCAGCTTGTAATCAGTTGAGGGCACATTAATCGAGGAGCTGGCTTCCACCATAGCCAAGCCGCATTCTATCACATCTTGGAAAGCAGACGAGTTAGAATAATCAAATGTTTTTGGAAAATAATGTATCAAACAATCGCCTGTATTTTTTATAATTTTGGCGTCGAAACTCTTGGCTATCGCTGCTATGGTATTGATAAAGATGGAATAGTACTTTCTAACTCTTGCTGGATCAGAAATTCGTGCTATAATTTCGGTAGAATGTACCATGTCGACGAACGAAACACAGCATTTTTTAACGTCTGCAGAAAATTGGAGCTCATCAAAGAGACCGTCATTAGAGACAATTTTACGATCAAGATACCTGGGCCTTGATGTATTTGCAGATCCATCTTCTGTATCAGTCAAGATATTGTCTCCCTCTACAAAAATATACTCCGACAAAGCTATATATGAGTAATGCAGAGATTCTAATCTGATAGGTCGTCCCGTACTCCTATTAGCTGTAGCATAATGCTTATCCATTCTACGAGTAGGATAGTGAACCTCATGGGTATCGCTTCTTTTTGAACATCAGATTGTCAAATATTCTGGCCAGTACATCTATATTATATCAATATAGTGTGAATATTGATACAAAGATTGCTATTAGAAACGGTCAAAAATATCGTCTAGGGTTATAGTAAAAGGCTTCTTGCCGGTGAGCTTGAATACTGTAGAATTTCCTTTTACGCTCACCTTCTGAAGATATCCAAGTTTGTGAAAAATTATAAGTGCAATTTTTCCACGCTGACGATTATTACCACATGCTACTCGGTCCCTGTCCTGTACATCTTGTAATATGAATGAGCCATCTTTACTCTCGGATGTTATAATTGATATAGCACGCCAAAGCCTTGATATATAAGATTCAGGGTCGTTTAATGAACCCATGTACACGCTCTTAGGATTATCTACCGATCTCGTAATAAGTTGTGCCGCGAAGTTAAGATTGTCTGTTTTTTTAAAATATAAGTTATAGATACTTTGTTTTTTGCGCTGCCCAGTTCCCTTATTATCGAACCAGAATATGTATCCCTCAGGTTCCCGTAAATAAGGCTGCACCAATACATTCTCTTGTCCGGTTTCTTTTGGGTCAGAATTTATTATTGTATGAGCTTGTTCTAGCCTGTCATAATTCACAACGTATTTCTTCTGCTGTTTTGATTCAAGCGACATTATGATACCATCGTCCTTAAGGGATCTTAAAGCAAGGTCAAAATTGGTATCGTAGTGTCTGCCTGCTTCCATACGTATTTGTTCGTCTAAAACAACATTATGAACACCTTCCCCAATTAATTGTTGCAACAACCATTTGCGCCATTCAGCGGTCGAAAGCACTATGTAGTATGCTACCTGCCAGGCTATTTAAATCTGCGCCACTCGTGACACATTCCTACTCTTATTGGGCAGTTTTCACGTCTATATTGTCGTGTGTTTATATATACGCGGCGCAATATCTACACTATGGCTGAGGTAGTCCTACGCAGAGAGGTATTGTATAACAAGAAAAGGCCATTAGAGGCGATCTTCCAGAACACAAGTGCCAGAATCCTAGATTTCCTTGTTCTAAACCAGAAATTCGATTATTCTGCGCCTGAAATAAGCAAAATAACACGAGTCCCGCTTAGAACTTTACAAAGGGTCTTGCCACGTCTAGTTAGCAAGCAAATAGTAAAGGAAACAGGTAAGATAGGGAAAACTAGAATGTACATGCTTAACACAGAGTCGGAATTAGCAAAACTGTTAAGGCAATTTACTCTTGCTACTATAAACGTGGAAATCGATAACGCACTAAAGCAGCGAAAAACTTATCATGGGTCCGAAAATGAAGCGATGCTTACTAGAAGAGACCACACCAAACACCGTTAGATTAGTTGGCGGTGGCGTTTCGTATAGAGTTAGAAACATCGTGCACACGTGTGTAAGGCTATTTCTATCTCATTATATCAGTACGTGCTCTAACCTACTTTACCTGTAATACATTCTGATTCTATTCATTACGTTGAAGAGCTAGCTAAAGATGTTCATTATGTTGTCAAAGTTAATTTTATTGGGGTTTTGTTTATACGTCTTTAATAGTTGTAGGATGCTTTCCTTTTTCATAACATTTAGCAGTTGATTCATTCGCGATGCTATTATTCCGCTCAGAAATAATGATTGAACAGCCGCCGTCACGTTAGATGGCTTCCTAGCAGTACTTGCAGTCTCAAAGTCAATTACATTCGCTGCACTGTTAGATTTTGACACTAGAATATGGTGATTAAGACAACTTAATTGTCCGTGATCAATCTGTGAGCTATCCAGGCGATAACACTGTTGAAGTATGGAAAAAGCCAGATGGCGGGCATCATTTGCACTTATGTCCTCATTCCTAATCCAATGAATCAGGCTAAGACCATCTATAAATTCCATTACAATAACATTTTTCGATGAGTGAAACAATTGTGGACCAACTTGAGCGGAGTTAGCTAGATTGTGTAAATAATATTCTCTCTCCATGCTAACCCTATTTGCGTCAGTTCTTCTTATTTTTAGAGCATAGATTCTGTTTTTGGCTCTAACCTTAAGAACGATACTTACGCAGCCTTTGCCAGCAATATTTATTTTCCCAATTTTTGTTCTGCCACCGAGTAAAAAATGACTTATACCAAATGAAGAAATTTCGTTCAAACGATCCGAGTAGTCTTTGGCAGAAAAATTGGGATATGAAATGATATTTGCAATCTCAGTCGAAGAAATGTCAACTTCGGTATCGCTATCTGAAGGGCTCGCGTGTGATAATCTTGTTAATTGCATCTATGGTTATTCCCTTTATTCTTCGTTCATCTCGGGTATAAATTTGAAATGATTGTGCGATATCGTCAATCAACCCCGAGGTAATTCCTGAAATCTCGATGTGTTCCGTTAACAATGAGTTGAGATAATGTTTGGCCGATATTTCCCTTCTCTTTATTAGATTTCTGATCCTCATTTCGTCATCGACCCACATTAGAATGGAATTCTTTTGGTTTTTTAAGATGAAATTGTCGGTTGCTTTTCTCATAAGAATTTCTGGACCGATTCTGTCACGATACGGCACCAGATTGGACGATTCCAACAAAAAAACAAATACGGCTAGCTTTTTTTCGTCTGTGATACATGTACTTCGTATCACTTTGAAATCAGCAATCTCTAGCTGTTTTGAAAGTGCTCTTAGAGATTTCTTTAGCTGACCCCATATCACATCGGGGCTGCGCTTGGAATAAGTGAATTCAATCACAAGTAAGTTCTGATAAAGACGATTATCAAAATGGTGGACGTATTTCCTAATTCTCTTCGATTCGATAAAATAATCAAGCGAAGGTCTAGCTAAGAATGCCCTTGCGGCCAACACAAATCTGCCAATGCTTTCTGTTGAAATCGCGGCTCCCAGGTTTCTTTTAGGATCAACAGGATCAATTATAATTAGCCGGCTATCGAACGTCTTTATAATTTCCTCGTCTACTTTCTGTACAGAGATCACTTGCTTTTTTTCTGATCCCAACTGTGGTTTCATATTAGCAATCTCCTCCAAAACGGCCCTGAACGAGCCAAATTTTAGGACCATAACCTCAGTAGCGTACCCGCTAAATCCAGCCGTTGCAATTTCAGCCCCATATATTTCACATCCTTTAAGAAATTTTTTCAGTAGCCTCACTTGGTCTTTTTTATCTTCGTCCAAATTATCGATAATATATTGGGTGTGGAAAGGAGACCTATCCGCTGCACTTTTCCATTTGCCTCTTTCTACATCATAACATGGTACAACGTTTACTCTGACTCCTCTGACAAATGCTTCTACATAAGGATGGCTAGAATAGCGGATATTAGGTTTATAATGTCTTAAAGAGTTGAGTCCTATTCGTTTGCCAAGCTCTTCAAATTCTTCTAATCTGGTATACGCAGCTATTTTTACAAAAATGTCGATATCTGCCTCACACTTTAGCCAAGTTCCCTTGGCAAACGATCCGCCGAAGACTATTTCGACTATTTTAGGTGAATTGTATGAATTTACCAGCTGCAAGGTTTGCTCGGCTACCGTTTGTAATCTTGTAGCCTCAACCATGGATGGCTTGCATCGCTTTAATGCCTTGAACATCGTTTCTTCCAGGACATGGCTCATTTTGAGTCCACCACAAAAATGTCAGAATAGACCGGCCCTTGAGGAGTAAGACTGCTAGATTTTAGAGATAACTTTTGAATAACGTCATTTCCGAGACTCTTTGTACTGTATTTTGACAATATCTCCTTTACTCTAAGCCTTTCTTTTTTGGCGCGAAATATTGTTAAATGAGGGGTAAAAGGTTTATCTGGTCTAAAACCAATTTCTGTTAATTTTGAGATCACAGAATCGGCTAGGCTGATGATTTTGCTCTTTCCTTCCTCTTCAATGCCAACCCAGATTACGTTAGCCAAGCTCGGGTTTGGGAATGCGCCAAGACCACTATATCTTATTTTAACTGGCTGAAAAGTTAATTCAGATAATTTGTTTTTTATTTTTTCAATATTTGACTGGTCTAGCTTGTTAAGGAAAATAACAGTAAAGTGAAGGTTCTCCTTTTTAACTGGTTTTACTGTTTGATCTCTAAAATATGCGACTTCTGATAGCTCTAACTGCAATTTCTCGATGGCATTTTTGTTATTTATTTCCAGAGCTATAAAAGACCGTAGTTGTTTCAAATCATTCAAATCTCTTAAGAAGTACCTCTATTAACTTTTTAATTAATGCTAACCTATAAGTTCTGTTAGAACTTGCAGCAAAATAATACTTTATGACATTACACAATATGTGATTTGAATTACAGCATATAATATATGGTAAAAGCAATAAAAATCATCATGACGAAATCAGAGGCTAACAAGCAGCACAGGCTAATTGTCTGTATCACCGGTATGCCTGGCGCTGGCAAATCAACTATCGCCGAGTCATTAAGGGAGAAGGGATTTTACACAATAGCAATGGGAGATGTAATAAGAGAGGAGGCCAGACAGCGAAATTTAGATCCTACTGACATTAATTTAGGCAAGCTAATGCTTAAGCTGCGTAATGATTTGGGTCCCGGAGCAATCGCTCATTTGATTCTGAGGAAAATTAATAGAGAGGATATCAGCACTGCAGAAAAAGATAATATAGTCATTGATGGCATACGTGGAATCGCTGAAGTTGAAATATTAAAAAGAATTGGTTGTGTCAAGTTGCTTGCTATACATGCCTCGACCAACAAGAGATTTACATATTTAAAGCAAAGGGCGAGATCCGATGACCCCTCTGCCATGGAAGAATTTACAACTCGGGACCAGCGAGAACTGACAGTAGGCATCAGCGAGTCAATTGCTTTGGCTGATGAAACGCTATCGAACAATGACTTAACAGTTGATCAGCTAAAGGAAAAGGCATTTGAAATCATAAGAAAATGGACCAGATCGAATTGCAAATAATAATAAAAATAATAAAAGGATGTTTTATGAAGACATATGGATATTTGACTCATGAAAAAAACTCCAACTTCTGTTCGAGTTGAATTGAGGATAGAGGCTACGGTCAACCCTTCCGAGAGTTCAGATAAGGTGATTTCTGCAATCACCAATATATTCGATGGATGTTCGCCTGAACTAAAATACGGATCATTAATTATTGCTCGTTGTTTCGATCTTGGATGTTTAATTATCACTTATGATCAAGTTAGATCCAGAGCTGCACTAGGGGTTTTCAGAAGAATGCTCGTAGATAACCGACTCTCTAATACCACGTGGTTTCTCTTGAACAAACAAGCAGCATTCGCGGGCGTGGTAGTGTTCACTGAAGACGAAACCGAATCGCCACTAGGTCCAATAAGAGTAAAGATAGTATGCGATGAATTAGACGAGCTTATTGACTGGCTAGCACCTATGTATTAAATCATGCATCCGTAGCCAAAGTAGGCTATGAAACTTAACTACTTGTCCCTTTGACACGGTTCTCAAAACCGGGTTTATATTAGAGGTAGTGTTTATAAATTTCACTATTTAGTTGCGCAATTATAACAATGCATTTTAATCCGTTTATATGATTTTATCATGTAATAATGAACTTTGACCGTAGTTGGATTAGACAGAGAAAACCAGCCACTTCGGAAAAGATAAAAGAAAAGGTAAGAACACCGCAGCCGCTAAAACCAAGAGTCGAATTTGCAAAGAACAAAATCCAGGCACAAAGTCAAAAGTTGGACACGGTATTACATAATCTGAGAGACAAGGAGAATTTATTGTTCAATCAAGTTGTATCAAGCTTGCAAAAACATGACATACAAAAAAGCAAAATGCTATCCAATGAATTAGCACAGACCAAAAAGACTGGGAAGATGATCTCGCAGATAAAAATGGCGGTAGAACAGGTAAACCTTAGATTGGAGTCTACACTAAGCATGGGCGATGCAGTAGAGTCAATCACTCCTGCAATTGGAGCATTAACCAAAGTAAAATCCGGCTTGTCTGGAGCGATGCCGGATGTGGATTCAGAATTAGGCGAAATAAACGGCGTTTTCAACGAAGTCCTGAGTAACGCTGGAAGCGTAGGAGGCATAGGAACTGAATCATTTGAATTTGGTGCTCGCGGTGAAGACATAGAAAGGATCCTATCTGAGGCGAGTGCTCTTGCAGAACAGAGAGCGCATGACAATCTTCCTGACGTTTCAATTGGGTCTTTTAGCGCAGCTAAAAGATCATCAGTTGGTGAGAGTTCGCAATAGCAAGTAGTTGAAAATATTTATCGTATTTAAAGAATAATCGATTTTGACTGCTAGGTCTTTACTAGTTATAAAACTAATTTAATCTTTGTAAGGCATCGTTTACGACGATTAAACGTGTTAGAGTTGTTGTTTGAGCCGCCCATTGAAATAACCAAAAGGCGGTCATATGCATAATCATTCAGATATTTGTTCTCACGTTCAAAGGTAGTTCTAGCAAGCCAAAAGATTTTCCTATCTAACGAGATTTTATTGTATACTTTGAATGCCGTTTGTAAAAGATCGGTATATTGACACTGCGTCTTGTTCGTCCTTTGCGCCAACTATTGTTGCAGCGCCACTAGAGAGAAAACTTACCGATAAATGACCCGTTTTGTTGCTTATTGCTGTTAGTCCTAGGTTACCTTTAGTTTTGACATAGTACCCGGCTGATTCTGCATTCTTTGCTATTCCTACTAAACTAATTGGTGAAGATAACAGCTTTGACGGACTGACCGTATATGTTCTCTTTCCGTTGTCTCTTCCACAGAGTTCTTCTACAATGAGCTGCTTTACTACGAGCATCGGTTCCTCTTTTTTATTCTTTATTCCGCATGAGGGGCATTCATTTTGTCTTGATACTTTTATTTTATCGAACGATAGTTCATTCAAGTCAACGTAAAGCAGCCTATTCTCGAGCGTTGGCTGCTGGCCCATGATTATTTTGATAGCTTCTGATACCTGGATACCAGCTACCAAGTACAATATCGATGGATGTACCCCTTCTGTACTGCATGTTGGCATATCATCCTCGGATAATGCAGGAAATATGCACCGCAAACATGCAGATTTGTTTGGCAGTATAGTGCAAATTGAACCCACTACCCCTAATGCCCCGCCATAAATAAAAGGGGTGTTAAATTTGACGCATGCGTCATTTAGTGCGTATCTAGCATCTATGCTATCAAGAGCATCAATAACAACATCGAATCCAGCGATAATGTTTTCAGCCGTATATTTGGTTACAGAAAGTGGAGCGGCTTCTATTTCTACTGCCGGATTCATTGCTCTTAGGCGGTCGGCTGCCACTTCAACTTTGACCTTACCAACATCCTTGTCGCAGTAAAGATGCTGTCTATGTAAATTTGAGATCTCCACTACGTCCCTATCGACAATCTTTAATTTGCCAATGCCCATTGCGGTGAGCTGAGTGACAACAGGATTCCCGATCCCCCCTGTGCCGATTACGCAGACTTTAGCTTCACGAATTTTTTCCATTCCTGTAAAACCTATTTCCTCAAGCATTATTTGCCTAGAATAGCGCTGGAAATCTTCACTTGAAAGATCTGCTCCTCCTGCTACTGCAGGTAGTATATACACAGAATCGCCATCCACAAGAGATGTTGTCATGCCGTCATTCTTGAATCGCATATTTTTTCCATTGATGTAGATGTTAATTAAGGCACGCGGCTTGCCGTTGAGATCAAAGACCCTTCTCTTAAAATCTTCTCCCATTTGGTCGGAGAGTTTTGTAAATGCATCATCCAAGTTTTTCGCATCCAAGGAGATCTTTTTTTCTCCTGCTCCTTTGTTTAATACAGATGGAATTGTGAATTCAACTATGGCCATGTTTATTATTATGTCTCCCTAATATTTTGTACATACACATGATTTACCTATCTTATCATGGCTGAAACTATCTGCGCATCTGGCTTTACCACATTAAGTTTAGGAAGCATATTCATAATTGCTTCTGTCGCCTTCAACCCATTACCTGTAATATAGCAAACTACTGTCTCATCTCTATCGATTTTGCCATCTTCGATGAGCTTACGAAGAACAGCCACTGACACCCCACCGGCAGGTTCTGTAAAGATACCTTCTGTTCTGGCAAGTGTTAATATCCCATCAACAATTTCTTCATCTGTAGCATCTTCTGCAATTCCATTATATTGCTTCAATTTTTTTAATACATACAACCCATCACCTGGATCACCTATTGCGAGGCTTTTCGCGATCGTTTCAGGTCGTTCCACGGGGACAACATTATCACTTTTTCTTTTAAAAGCATCCACTACTGGAGAGCAACCATGAGGTTGTGCCGCGGTTATTCGTAAATTTTTTACACCATCGATAAATCCAAGGCTATGCAATTCTTCAAATCCTTTACAAATTGCATTCAACATTGCTCCACTTCCAACCGGAATTATCAGATTGTCAGGTACTTGCCAGTTCATTTGCTCAGCTACTTCGTAGGCAAGGGTCTTGGAACCTTCTACGTAATAAGGCCTCATATTAATATTTACAACACCGATACCTTTAGAGTCACCAATTATTGAGGCGACTCTATTGGCATCATCATAGGTCCCATCTACTGCTACAAATTCGGCACCATATGATAACGCCTGAGCGATCTTCACATGTTCTATATCAGAAGGAGCAAAAATATAACATGGCAATTTTGCTTTACCAGCATGTGCTGCAGTTGCAGACGCAAGATTGCCTGTTGATGCACACCCTACTGCATTTAATCCAATCTCCTTAGCTTTTGAAACAGCTACACCTGCAGGCCTATCCTTAAAGGAAAATGTCGGATTTACAGAATCATTCTTAATGAATAGGTTTTTCAGTCCTCCTATTTCCTTACCAAGTCTATCCGCATATTGCAGAGGAGTAAAACCTGCGTTGAGGTCTATGATATTGCTTTTGTCATTAATTGGAAGAAGCTCAAAATATCTCCAATATGTTTTCTCATGTCTGGATGTAAAAATGTCCTTTTTTAAATCCGAAGGAAGATTATAAATGACATCAAGGGGGCCGAAACAGTCCTCACATATATATATAAATCGCGGTTCATATTCAGCAGCGCATTCCCTACACTTAAGTGATTGTATAATGCCCATTCTTACGACTATCACCTATCCTCTATACGATATAGATAAGGTTCTCTAAGCACAATTTTAATATTACTAAATTTTATTGTCAAATATGTCATAATTACTTAACATGTCTTTCAATGACTTTCTATTAAGTTGAAATTATTTCTAATTTTTCACGAGTTATTTCAATTTACGGTCCATTTTCTAATATATTATGAAAACACGATCTCAAACCTGTGTGACATGTATTTGATTCTGTGTCTACTATGTATAATACGGCATCGCAGTCACAATCAACTAGTATTTCCTTAACGACATGCACATTTCCCGATTCTTCTCCTTTCATCCATAACT
>JBKPMK010000312.1:0-4165 GCA_046732115.1 Thermoproteota archaeon | reverse complement strand
TTTGTTACCTTGTATTCTACACAAGATCTTAAAGATGACCACATTACTTTGAAAAGGGTAAAGAATATCCTTGAAAGATGCTCAGATAAGCTTTATGCTAACGCAAGTATTCCGATAGAAGACATAGAAATCATTTCTGTAGTCATAGAAGAGTTTGCGGATAAATTTCATCATGGCAAGGAAGAACAAGCTTATTTTCCAGAGACTAAAGGCAACGATAGATTTGAAGAAGATATACGTAAATTTCTGATTGAACATGAGTTAGGCAGGAGAATTGCAATCATGCTCAGAAGAGAATTAAATGTTTGGAAGGAGAATAAAAACAAAAATAGGCAAGCAGCAAAGGAATCAGAAAAAGGAACAGAAGTGTCAGAACCAAATAAGAAAGTATTGATGGAAGATGCTGACTCGGAAATAAAAGAACCGACAGCAAGATTCCTCAAGTCTTACGCTGTATTTATAACCGACCACACAGGAAAAGAGGATAAATTTTTCGATTTAGTACAAGAAGCAAACATCATATCTGAAAAAAAAGACCAAATGCTACTGAAGCATTATGAAGCATGCAAAAGCCAAATAGGCGGTAAGGTCAAAATCGAACAAATGATGCGACTGATAGAGTATCTAGAAGGTACATGGTGGATGAAAAACGAATGATAAAGCGTTATAACAATTTATAAAGCAATTATCAACATCAAACCTAAAATATAATAACATCATATTGTGCTAAGAAATCGATTGTTTAGACAATTATATTTGCTGTCAATCTTTTCCATTTTAGGATTGACTTCGATCATAGCTCTGGAGCTTAGTTTTAATTCTGTAGTTAATCATAATAATCTGCTGGCTTTCGAACAGAAGATTGCTTCAGCATATGCACAAGGTTCTGCAAACAATATTGATAAAAGTTATGAGATTTTTGGCAATCCTATCAATATTAGCAACAATCCCAGAGATTCGGTATACTCGCAGGTAGCCACATATAAAAATAATACATATGTTGTATGGGAAGACGAAACTCCATCAACTACAGCTGATAATGGGGAATCTTCTAGTCGCGGTTCTACAAACTATGATATATTCTTTAAGAAAAGCACAGATGGAGGATTAACTTTTAGTAAAGTTATTAACATTAGCTACAATGCAGGTTTTTCACAGCATCCACAAATAGCAGTATCCGGGAGTAATGTGTACTTAGCTTGGACCGACGATACATCATCCAACAAACAGATATTATTTAGAATGAGCAGTGATGAAGGATCTAACTTTGGCAGGACGATCAAACTAAGCGATAGCCTCAGTGAATCTTATAACCAGGAAATATCCGCATATGGAAATAATGTGTATGTGGTTTGGGAAAACAAATATAGCAATACTAACAATATCAGAGATACTAGTACTACTAACGCGATGGACATTAATAACGGTATTGACAGTGAGTCACTTGCTGCAAATAAATATGCGATCAAGAACTTCGACAGAATATTATTTAAGGCGAGCACGGACGGAGGAAATAGTTTCAAAAATGAAAAAATTATAACGACCCGTGTTGAGGGAATTGCACAAATGTATCCCAAAATAGCTGCCTCTGGAAATGATGTCTATTTAACGTGGAGTCTGGGTATGCCCACTTCTAGAGCGCAAGACATAATTAGTGATTATCAGATCAATGGCGTAGACCGAGAACAGGGAATATTTTTTACAAAAAGCTCGGATAGCGGAGAGAGCTTTACTAACATAGTGAAAGTAAATAGCAAGGCGAGTCATGCCGGAGAGTCACAAATAGCTGCCTCTGGAAATAAAATATATATTGTATGGAGTGGAAACTCCGACAATCTTATACCAAACGATCTTTTCTTTATAAGAAGTACAGATAATGGAAATAATTTTACAACTGAGAGTTCGCTTAGCAAAAAAAACTCGCTAAACGCTGAATTAGCAGTAAATGGGAATAATGTGTATATAATCTGGCAAGATTTTTTAAGACCCAATAATCAGGAAATTTTAATTAAAAAGAGTAGCGATGGTGGAGAGACATTTACAGATATATCAACAAACTTAAGTAATAACAAAGGCACATCTGAATGTCCTTCGATATCAATATCTCAAAATGTTGTATACACTCTATGGGAGGATGATACGCCTGGAAATCATGAAATATATTTTGCTAGAAGTTATAATAATATACTATCTTAACACAATATCCAGCGATAAGTCATACAGGTCATATATACATAGACAGCTCTTCGCAGGAATTAGAATTAGTTAACTTGTTATGCATCCATCCATTTTGTTGTAGTTATTGTCAAAATTACGTAATATTATTGTAGTATTATTTTATTTTTTATTTGCTTATCAAATCATTTACATATGATTTATATAAAAATAAAGGGAAAAAAGGATAATCGCGTTTTTGTTAATCTGTCCTTTTATTATGTCTTTTTTGTATGTTGCGATCTTTCTACTGACTCAGTGGCTTGGCCATTGCATCTAAACTGTACGTCACTGTAAACTTAGCGCCACTCAGAGTATGAAATGCAACTGCATTGCCTACAAATCTCATAGAACCAGATGCTACTGGTGTTCCACTATTTGTCTTTACTAGCGATATTGCAACTTCTTTTCCTGGAGCCATTGGTGCTGTAAGCGGTGAACCATGCTCGGAATCAGGTTTTACAGTCGAATTGAATCCATGTAATACAACAACCTCTACTGGCTTGCTAGCGCTCCATGTTACTGTGCCTACCCATACTTTACCGTCATCTCTTGGTGGAAGTGCCATTACTAGCTGATGTGCTGAATGACCAGGCAATGGATCTACTGTTGATTCTGCCGTCTTTTGAATTGTGACTGCGTCCGCCTGTTCACCACCACTACTCGTTTGCGATGCTGATTGATCATCTGTACCACCCTGTTGTGGCGTTACACCCGGAACCTGTGCACTTGCAGTTAATGCTGACGCCGTAATCGAAATGGCCAGAAGAGCCATTAGCGCTGTCAGAGCCATTATACTCAGTGTAGGAATACTTTGTCTTTTCATAGTGCTAATCATACTAGCGGTTGGATATATAACATTTACACATAACAATGAAGGTTACCTGTGTAAGAGACAAAAAAGGTCAAAGGTAAAAGATGAAAGTCATTTTATATAGAATATATATGTATATGTATATATGTATTTATTGGCATCAACTGTAGCTAATTAGTTATTTTATATAATTTTGCTTTTTGTCTCACGCGCCACTAGAAGAGTTTAAAAACGAATTGTCAGGTGATCAAATGAAAGGAAAAAAGATGATGGGCTGTTATGTCGATTTCTTTAAGAATTCCAAAGTCTTTTGCCAAGCATCGACAGTTTCATTTGGAGCGTAATTAGCTCCAGAAGGATTTGCAAATGCATGTCCTAATCCTTTGTATATGTTGATTTCATTTGGAATACCAATATTATCTAGTGCTGCTTTGAATTGCTGTATATTAGACAGTGGAATAGCTTGGTCTTTATCCCCAAATATTCCAAGTACAGGCCATTTTATCTTTGAGAGTTGTTGTTTATCAGTTACTAGCGGAGTTCCATAATATAATATAGTTGCAACTAGTGGATGTTGTTCGCTATGTAATGCTAGTTGCAGGGATTGTCCTCCACCAAAACACCAACCAATAGATGCTATTTTGGAGCTATCCACAAAAGGAAGGGAACTTACATAGGTTACCGCCGTTTGTAAGTTAGAAATTGTTGATGCAGAATTACTTCTTGCAGAGCTGGCTAACTGCTGAGCCTGTTGACTTGTTTGAGCGACTTGTCCCTTGAACAGATCAACTGCCAATACTACATATCCTTCCCTTGCCAACGTATTTGCCATGCTCTTGATGTAGTCATTTAATCCCCTATTCTCATGAATCATTATTACAGCCGGAAGTTTTTTTCCAGTGGCTGCTGAGGGATGTGCTAGGTAACCAGAACTAGTGTCAAAGTAATTGACATCTCTTTTGATTTGTAGTCCTTCAGTAGTATTATTACTAGCACTAGAAGTATTAGTGTTAGCTACAGCAATGTTGGATATGGCTGCATTAGTTGTAGTAGTACTGACATCATTAGCTGCTAATGCATTCAACATAGCAGCATTTGACTGAGCATATGCATCTGGTATTGCACCGTGGTTGGAGA
>JBKPMK010000311.1:0-7838 GCA_046732115.1 Thermoproteota archaeon | reverse complement strand
CCGTAATTCTCTTTAAGCCTAATATTTTTGATTTTCAATAAAGTGATTTCATGGTTTCTAGCATCTAGATCCCAAAACAGGGTTAATGCTGCTTTATTGCGAGTATATGGCTCGTATTTGACTATGGAAAGTAATTCCTCTCGCTCCCAAATTTCGTTCTCAGAATATGGACTGAGTCGTTTAGTCTTCCTTTTTTTGATATTTATGAACGATGGGGTTTTCCATTCTGACTCCCCTATATCGTTATCTTCTTGTTCATCTTTATGATGATTATGGAGCCATCTAAAAAATCGTTTTAGATGGACCAAGTTATGATTCCATGTAGTTATCCATCTTCTGTCAGGATCTTGTTCTTGGCTTTTTATTTTTGTATCCAAAAATGTGGTAATTTGGTCTTTTCTGTTTATGTCATAAAAAGTAACACCTTTACCTAGAGAAAATGCGAATGCATTGCAGACCTTTAGGCTGTTATTTTGATGGCGTTCTGAAGCACCATTCATTTTCATATATTTATGAAACTCCGTAATTAGTAAGGAATTTATGGAATTTGGAATGGTTGCTATTTTGCTAACGGTGGTTGACAGTTTGGATGGCATGATTATCTTATGACCCCACAGACAATTGCTGATAAGACATAGATAGTGAGGCAAGTATATGAACCCATGTAAAGGATGGGCCGAAAGGGAGTTGAACCCTTGACCTTTCGATTATCAGTCGAACGCTCCACCAAGCTGAGCTATCGGCCCGTTCAATTGTTGAAAATTAACGTTATTTATTCGTGTGGCTTGGACCTACAAATGACAAAAATTACACGACATTTCTAATACGTATATAGGATTTTCTTATTATAATATTTGTTTAATGCTATATCATATTCTTTCTTTGTAATTATGCTTGCAATAATAATTGGTTTCGTAGCAAGGCTAACCCTGGGTAATATTCTTGGATCAACGTATTGCTTTCAAATCTAAATGCATTTAAGAATAGTAATGCGTAGTTAATGCACCCAAATGGCTGATACAATACGCAATGTAGCCATAATGACCAAAGCCAGCAATACAGAGGCTGAAACAGCAGCTAAAATGATTATGGATTTACTAATAACTAGGAAAATTAAGGTATATTCAATTCTTCCGCTAACACTTGGGAACAGTACTTATACGTTAAGTTCAGAAGATCTAAAAAACGTTAACCTTGATCTTGTCTTTGCTGTGGGAGGAGACGGTACCACTCTGAAAGCATTCAGAATAATCCCATGCAACACGCCTCTCGTCAGTATAAATGTAGGCGGGCATAGAGGTATATTATCTGAAGTTGGCATAGAGTCAATAGAATCTGCCATCGATATGATAGTCAAGGGTCAGTATTTTCGTGATTTTCGTCTTAGAATACAAGCATCCATCAATGGGAAAATGGTTCCTCCTGCATTAAATGATATTGTATTTACAAGAGTCAATTTAACTAAAACACCAATTTTATCTATAAAGTTAATCGATGATGAAATAAAACAGAGGATGGACGGGATAATAATTTCTACATCTACGGGTTCGACTGCGCACTCATATTCAATAGGTGGGCCTGTTTTATATGAAGACATGGACTGTTTGATAATTAACCCTATTGCATCAGTCAATAGAATGCCTGGGCTGGTAGTTCCAGCCATTGATATTGAAATGAAAAGTACTCATGATGCACAGTTAATAATAGATGGTCAAGAAGTGTTCAATGTTACAGCTGACCAAAGTGTAAAGATTTCGCGCTTTTCAATGGATGCAGAATTCATTCGTCTAAAAAAGAGAGGTTTGAGACAACTTACCAAACTTGGCTTCTAGTAAATTTGTTTTAGATGCAAGTGCATTTTATACAGGTGTTCCATTCCTATCCAATTCAAACTTCTATACTACAAACTCAGTTTTTAAAGAAGTAAAACATATAAAAAAATCATATGGAGCTTTGGAAGCATTAATCGATGCAGAAAAGCTTAGAGTAATTGAACCGGAGACACCATTTCTGCAACAAGTGATAAGCACGGCAAAAGAAACAGGAGATTTTTCTAGATGTTCTTATGCGGATCTCTCTATCGTGGCACTTGCGCTACAGCTAAAAACAACCATTCTTTCTGATGACTACGCTGTTGGAAATGTTGCGACAATGTTGAATATTCCAGTCAAATCTATAGGCAATAAAGGAATAACAGAAGTTAGAAAGTGGATTGCATTTTGTAGCGCTTGCGGTAAGACATATAAACAAAATACCATAGAATGCGTACTTTGTGGAAATAGGCTCAGGCGTAGATCTAAAAAGTCACTTAGGATGAAATAAAACCAAGGGAATGATCTATTACTCATCCAGTTAACAAATAAAAGATATTGAAGCATTGAAGAGAAATGATAGCAAGGTGGCACTTATCCATCCAAACTTAATCAAGCAACAGCTAATGCCATCTAGCAGTTAGTAGTCAGATTAATCCGGTTTTTCTCTATTTTTGTAGAAGTAGCAAAGAGAAGCCATTGATTTTTTCTTCGTCTGCAATATCGGTGGTAATACATTGATTGTACACAGATTTGCCATATCCGTACTCCATCAAATTTGAATTCTTAAATTTTTCATCTGAGTAATATTATGACCAGTATGTAAGCAATCATTATTATCATACCATGTTGTGAGTCTTAACTGGTACTATGGAAGAGCGAGCCTGGATTTATTTCAGGTCAGCTCCACAAGAGCATTGGTGGCAGTGGTACATAAATCGGCTACGGTTTGGGAGTCTAGTGCACAATTAAAGAAGGCCGGTAACAACACTGACCTTCAGACCAGATTGTCAAAGTATCCTGCTAGCACAGTCATTTCTGCGCATATTTTCAAGAAAGTTGCCTCTCCAGGAATCTGTGTGGAGTAATGCCCTATCAGGCCCACGATGTATTGGATACGCATATCTTCTCTTCTTCTTCTTCTTCTTCCTACTGATCTGAAAAATTCAGCATGATCCTTGGCGAATTGAGCAAAAGATGCGGCTGTGCTATCCTTAAGGCAGCAGCAGGTTTTTCGCAAATTACGAGTGAATATGATCCTTGCTTCCATTCTGGATTGCTGCTCAAATCTAAATATTTCCTATACTGCACCCCCTTTTATGAGATGCTCTTAAGCGATTCATCGTCTTGAGTTTACGGATATGAGTGCTGACCGATAAGTACTGATCGAGAAGACGATATAAAGTTTATTGTTCTATACTGTCTGATGTGTGATTTCAGCAAATAGGCAAATTAGAATTTACTTTTATATTATTCCTAATATCCGACAGAAAGGGACAATTTAACTCGCAGATATCGCATATAATATATCGCTAGATTTAATTAAAGTAGCGCCATATAGCAGATGTCTTCAAAACAATCGGCGAATTTTGTTGTACGCGAAATTCAGCTGACAGATTTAAGCAGAGGTTTCTTCGATACACTATCCAATCTGGCGCCTATAGGTAACTTAGTAAGACAACATGAAAGAGCCAAAATGATTTTATCAGAAATTAGATCTTATCCATTTTATACCATATTCGTTGCGGTAAGAGAAGGCGGTGAGCTTATAGGCTCTCACAATATTAATCGAGCAAAAATTTATACATGATGGAGCAAAGGTTGGGCATATCGAAGATGTAGTGACAAGAAATGAGTATGAAGGAAGAGGGGTAGGAAAGGCGTTAGTCCTTAAGGCCATAGATTTTGCGAAACAAAAAAATGCTACAAAGTGGTCCTTGATTGCTCAAAAAGGAATGTCGGATTTTACGAGAAATTAGGATTCAAACAGCATGAGATTTCGATGAGATTCGATTTATAGAAAATCTATAAGATGTCATAATTAAAAGTTGTCCGCTTTAAATCATTTTTAACAAGGAAATTGGAAGAAATCGCATCAACAAGATTAAATTGCTTCTTTGGACTAATATTTTTATATTTCTATTGAAGACTTTTTAGCCTTAAAACACTGCACCGAATGGCTTGAAGATTGAATTCTAGTCATCTATATCTTGCTGCATAGGTATCTAATTCGTTTGCTAACAAATCTTTTTTGAATTGATTTCGTATCAACGTTCCATATACTACTAGGTCACGAGCGAGCATGTTTAGACGCTTAGACAATTGAGCATTGACAATTTCCCCTTCCCTCTCTTTATCTGTTATTACCCCTTCGAGTTCCTGAATACAAATCTAGACATACCGATTTATAATTATATTCATATCCGACAGATGCAGAGGCACCTGAGCGAATGTGTGAGAAAATTGGCATGAGTTGATTTGGTGGTTCGGTGGAAGAGCAATCTATTAAGAGGTTCACCGATGAAAACTGGTACTCGATTTGTGCGTAATTCATGTGATTTCAATCTCTCATGGTTGATAACCCCAGATAATTGTTGGCAACAGTTCCCATTTATCACTATTATCGTACTGTTAATTCATTTGTAAAAAAGTATAATACATAGCGTAGATATCTGTATTTCGTGAATCCATATAAAATTGCAAAAGGCAAGAGGATCTCATTAACAGCAACTTCTCTGTTAATTTTTGTTTTGATCAGTGCCATGACAATAAGTAGTCCGTCTTTAATATACGCAAGTACAACCAAAGGTACTTCTGGATCAGGAGGTACTTCTGGATCAGGAGGTACTTCTGGATCAGGAGGTACTTCTGGATCAGGAGGTACTTCTGCACCACCACCAGCAGGAGGAGGTGAACAAGCAGCAACAGGAACACCACCAGCAGGAGGAGGTGAACAAGCAGCAGCAACAGGAACACCACCAGCAGGAGGAGGTGAACAAGCAGCAGCAACAGGAACACCACCAGCAGGAGGAGGTCAGACCACTCAGCAAGGACCGCAGACATGCCCTGATGGTTCAGCACCGGATGCTAGCGGTAATTGTCCTCCAACAGGAGCCGGTTCGAATGCAGCAGGAACACCACCAGCAGGAGGAGGTGAACAAGCAGCAACAGGAACACCACCAGCAGGAGGAGGTGAACAAGCAGCAACAGGAACACCACCAGCAGGAGGAGGTGAACAAGCAGCAACAGGAACACCATCCGCGGGGGCAGCACCTCTGGCTGCAGTGGCGAACCAAGCGCCTGATACACCAGTCTCCAAAGATCTAGTACAGCCAACATCGAATGCTGCTTCAAGCGCAGCTTCAGCAGCAGGAGCCTCATCAGGAGCTGCTTCAGCAGCAGCTACAGCAGCAGCCGCTGCAGCAGCAAATGGAGCAACTCCAACATCAGCCGCCGCCGCCGCCGCCGCAGCAGCAGCATCTAATGGTGCAGGTACAGGCGGGGCAGCAGCAGCAGCAGCAGCAGCAGCAGCAGCGGGCGCGGGAGCACCAGCAGGGGCTGCCTCTGCAGCAGCCGCCGCCGCCGCCGCCGCCGCAGCAAGTGGTGCCTCTCCAGCAGCCGTAGCCGCAGCAGCATCGGCTGCAGCTTCAGGTGCTGGCGCCTCGCCAGCAGCAGCCGCAGCAGCAGCAGCAGCAGCCGCAAGTGGTGGAGCGGCTGCTTCTACAGCGGCGGCAGCCTCAGCAGCAGGAACCTCATCAGGAGCTGCTTCAGCAGCAGCCGCAGCCGCAGCCGCTGCAGCAGCAAGCGGAGCAACTCCAACATCAGCAGCAGCGGCAGCAGCCGCCGCAGCAGCGTCTAATGGCGCAGGTACAGGCGGAGCAGCAGCAGCAGCAGCAGCAGCAGCTGCTTCAACCGCTGGAGCACCGTCCGGAGCCGCAGCAGCAGCAGCAGCAGCAGCTGCCTCAGCAGCCGCAAGCGGTGGTTCTGCGGCAGCCGTAGCCGCAGCAGCATCGGCTGCAGCTTCAGGAGCTGGCGCCTCGCCCGCAGCAGCCGCAGCAGCAGCAGCAGCAGCAGCCGGTGGTGGAGCGGCTGCTTCTACAGCGGCGGCAGCCTCAGCAGCAGGGGCGTCTTCTGCAGCATCCGCAGCCGCAGCTACAGCAGCAGCTTCCGCAGCATCCGCATCAGCAGCACCTGCCTCGGCAGGAGCAGCAGCCGCTGCAGCAGCAGCCGCAGCAGGTGCAGGTGCAGGGGGAGCAGCAGCTGCCGCAGCAGCAGCCGCAGCTTCAGCCGCTGGAGCACCGTCTGGAGCCGCAGCAGCAGCAGCCGCAGCAGCTGCCGCAGCAGCCGCAAGTGGTGGTTCTGCGGCAGCCGTAGCATCAGCAGCAGCGTCAGCAGCAACAAGTGCGGGTGCATCATCCGCAGCAGCATCTGCAGCAGCAGCCGGAGCAGCAGGGGGTGGGGCAGCCGCAGCTACAGCGGCAGCAGCGTCTGCAGCAGGTACATCTTCAGGCGCAGCATCAGCAGCAGCAGCCGCAGCTTCAGCAGCAAGTGCAAGCGGAGCATCGCCAGCCGCCAGCGGAGCCGCAGCAGCCGCAGCCGCAGCCATTGCAGGTGCAGGCGCAGGGGGAGCAGCAGCAGCAGCAGCCGCAGCAGCTGCTTCAGCCGCTGGAGCACCGTCTGGAGCCGCAGCAGCAGCAGCAGCTGCTGCTGCTTCAGCAGCCGCAAGTGGTGGTTCTGCCGCAGCCGTAGCATCAGCAGCAGCTTCAGCAGCAACAAGTGCAGGTGCCTCGTCGACGGCAGCAGCGGCTGCAGCTGCAGCTGCAGCAGGGGGTGGGGCAGCCGCAGCTACAGCGGCAGCAGCGTCTGCAGCAGGTACAATTTCAGGTGCGGCATCAGCAGCAGCCACAGCCGCATCTGCTGCATCCGCGGCAGCAGCCGCAAGCGCAAGTGCAGCTGGAGGCGGAGCGGCCGCAGCAGCAGCTGCCGCTGCTTCCTCGTCGGGAGCAGCAGCCGCAGCAGCGGCAGCCTCTGCGGGTGCAGCTGGAGGCGGAGCGGCCGCAGCAGCAGCCGCAGCAGCTGCTTCAGCAGCTGGAGCACCAGCAGGTGCTGCTTCAGCCGCAGCCGCAGCAGCTGCTTCAGCAGCAGCTAGCGGTGGTTCTGCGGCAGCCGTAGCAGCAGCAGCGTCAGCAGCAGCTTCAGGAGCCGGAGCTTCGCCAGCAGCTGCAGCAGCCACAGCAGCAGCCGCAGCCGGTGGAAGCACGGCAGCTTCCACAGCGGCGGCAGCCTCAGCAGCAGGGGCGTCTTCTGCAGCATCCGCAGCCGCAGCGGCAACAGCTTCAGCAGCAAGTAAAACATCGCCGACTGCAGCTGGCTCCGCGGCAGCCGCAGCTGCTTCAGCAGCAGGTGCCTCATCCGGGGGAGCAGCCGCGGCAGCTGCAGCCGCAGCAGCTTCAGCAGCTGGAGCACCGTCCGGAGCAGCCGCGGCAGCTGCAGCCGCAGCTGCTTTAGCAGCAGGAAGTGGTGGTTCTGCGGCGGCCGTAGCATCAGCAGCGTCCACGGCAGCTTCTTCTGCTGGGGCTTCAGCTTCAGCATCAGCATCAGCAGCAGCAGCAGCATCTTCTGCTGTTAGTTCTGCCTCGGCTGCGGCGGTCAGCACTGCTTCAGCGGCGGCAGTTTCAGCAGCAACTTCAGCAGCAACTTCAGCAGCAGGTGCATCGTCAGGAGCCGCATCAGCAGCTGCATCAGCAGCTGCAGCAGCGGTTACGGGCGGAAAATCTCCTAATGCAGTAGGCTTTGCAGCAGCAGCCGCAGCGGCAGCCGCATCAGGCGCTGGATCGAATGGCGCATCTGCAGCTGCGGCCGCGGCAGCCGCAGCTGCAGCATCTGCTGCAGGCGCCACATCAGGTGAAGCATCGGCAGCCGCCGCAGCAGCAGCTTCTGCGGCAGCATCTGGCGGATCTGTAAATAGCGTGTCATCAGCGGTAGCCGCAGCAGCAGCCACAGCAGGTGCACCGCCCGCCGCTGGAG
>JBKPMK010000310.1:0-4061 GCA_046732115.1 Thermoproteota archaeon | reverse complement strand
TTCTTACTTCACTATCTCTTTTAGTCAATGCAATAGCAGATGATGGATTTGCAAATGATGTTGTAAGTGGAAATTCCCATAACCTATTGTTTTGGGATTTGTTCTTTATAACAGATTATTTAATTATGGCTTCTGCATTGTATTGGTATAACAGATTTCACATATCAAATGAATTGAAAAAATCAAGCAGGATTAAATTATGATTGTTACTAGACTTATCTTGCCATGTGTATTTTCACACTAGCTGCAATATGGCAAATACTTCTAGATGTGGGTCATCATAGTAAATACAGCATAGATTAACCTATGTGCTACATTTTCTTCTTAACTGTACCAAAAAGTAACGTATAGCCACATGTAGGACATTCTTGAGACCTTAACAATGTTTTTAGTCCATAGGTGGCTGTTTTGCTAAAAAGTTCACTGCCGCATTCTACGCAGTAATATCTTAAAATGTGATTTACCATGAGAAATCTCAATCACAAATAGCAGCTAATAAACTGCCTTGTTCAGTTAGCTTATTAGTATAAAAATTTATTTAACCATAACAAGTCACAACTAACAAAATTAGAAATAGATGAAGGATGTATCTTTAACAACATCATGATAAATTTACTGCCCAAATGTAGTAAATGCGGTTCGCCAGTTGCTGATTCTATAGAATCCCAAATAGAGCAACATGAAAAAATAAAGATGGGCAATTATATTAACAGTGAATGGATATGCGATGATTGTCTGGCGGCAGAAAAGAAAGAAAAAAAAGAGTATTCGTCATCATCGCATACTAATCAAAGCAATGCTAGTCAATGCGACAACATAGGAACAGCAAGCGAATCAGATGTTTCTTCAAATACTCCAAGAGCAGACGAAGCCAATCTATAATATCGTAACAATAACGATGATTAGTGACCTTATTCAGGTAAAAAACAAGAAGACTTTTGTATATCATTGCAATAATAGTTACTATGGCAGTAGCATGTTTGGCCAGCATCGCTATATTAGTAGGTAGTATGGCAGCCTTATATGGATGGATTGGTACAGAAGTAAAAGAAGACAAAATAGAAGGTTAGCTAAAAAATCAGTTGTAGAGGATGGTCATGTTACTACAAAAGAAGAACAACAACCAGTTGTCGAACAAGTAGCTTAACGCAATCAATTGTATGTACTGTACTTGTGATGAATGTAATTGTTTTTATAAATAGGACCAAGGATTAAAATAAAAACGTCTTTTCTGACACACATAGCACACATTATACAAAAATGGCATTTTACAGCTATTTCTTTCACATTTGTAAATAATACCACATTTTGTACATTGATGATAACAAATTTGTTGTTGCTGTTGCGGCAGGCTACTACTATTAATGCTTATAGCGGAGCTCAACGATTTTTAATGTCCTGACAGTATTTTAAGGACTGTGAGAAAGTCTTTTAGTCAAAGTACAAGAATATTAGTTCTATATGATAGTAAATATTCACTGTATTAGTATTTTGTACCATCGTTAGTTAAAGACTATCCATAGATTTGCAATTGACAAAAAGTTGTTTATCATTATTGTTATAAGACTAAACACGATTATAATCATATATCAGTATATGTCTTCGTTACCTGAAGAAGAGAACTTAAATGGTCTATGTAAAGAGATACTACAATTAGATAATTCTATTAGATTCATGGGTATAGCTAACAACCTTGGCAGTCTGGTTGCAACAGCATACAGAAATGGCCTAACTCCTCTAATGGATAAGCAAGAAACCTCCCATTATTCTATACAAGCTGTTCTTCGTGCTGCTACACGGGAAGATTTTGAATCAAAAATAGGAAGGCTCGTATATTCAATAGGTAAATATGAAAAGCTTCTCCATGCAAATATTCCAATAAGACTTTCTAATAATGCGGATGAAAGCAAATTTTACTATCTTTTACTCTCTTTTGATTTGAACTCTAATGTCGTGGATGTAATTGAAAATAAGGTTATGCCATTTACACAAAAAAGACAATCATAACCAGAATAATAATAACAATATCCATAATGCTATGTATTATTCCCCTTTTTTATCGCAAACTTATACCACTACCTCTAATATTCATGAAAATAGCTTCGCTCATATAGACACAGTGAAGGTGATGAAAAATTACAAGACCTGAAAAATTTGATGCATACTTGTCTATCGTACAATCATGATTGATTCGTTTCAAATGATAAGTAAACAATAGGACTTACAATCAGTCGATTTTGTTATTGCCTAATTTTATCTCCCATACCATGCTTATTGCACTATTCTTATAGTCACATGACCATAATTACTTACATTGTAACATTAATTCTAAGGATACAAATACTGCAAAGCAAAAATAAAAGATATGGTTAGCCGAGATTGTATATTTCTCGTGCTGTACTTTAATTTGCAAGTCACATTGCTACAACCTAGCTAGGAGGATTAGCTGCTGTGCCGCCACCAGTTGCGTTACCACTAGCCCGATTACTTCCAGCTGCTCCACTGGTATTGTTACCACTGGTCTGATTACCTCCACCTGTCTGGTTGCCTTGTGCTAATGCTTCTTGTGTATAGCTAATAGCGAAGACAGAGGCAACAAGTACTGATGCAACTAGTGCTGCATATAGTGCTGTAGTAGTATATTTGTAAGACATTGGAATCAGACTGAATTTATCAGATTTATAGATTTGTAGGTTATCATACACAATTAGCTTCGCTCATGTCTATGCTAGGATTTGACAAGAAACATTGTTCAACTTCATTATAATTCTCTTGCTTCTATGAATGTAAGATCTCCTCTTTCTTCATCTGAATATATGTCAATATCATTGCTTACTGCGATCGTTCCATTGATAGATAACTTTGCTTTTAATTAAATCACGCAATAGCTCCTTTACTTTTCTTACTGACCATAATCCTTCATAACCAAGGAAATCCCCATAGCCTTTCCATTCCTTTTTATATACCCTGTCGACGGCCCTTGGTATAGTGTAAGGTTTTTGTCCAGACCTGCAATATTTCCTCCATTCATCTTCACTTTTCACGCTGGATGAAATTTATAAATTATCATAAGAAAATTCTGTCAAGTAGACGAACTAATTCTTAGACTAATTGAATATGTGATTAGCATGATGCAAATAGGAATTGAATATCTGTTTATTAATATGCTCAAAGAATAAAATCTGTTGAACACCGTTACTAGCGTTACTACCGATAGCTATGTAGATTCATTATTGGAGCAAAAGATAAACTTAATCAGAGGGATTGCCACACTATTCTGATCATTTGTATAAAATATAAACAGATAATGCTTTAGCTATAACAGGTTTCATATTATCCTTGAAGATGGAAATCAATTACCACGTTAATTTCTTTGGGAGGAACAAGTCTGATCCACATACAAAGGGTGGACTGCTCACTCAATCGACAATTTTGAAATATCTGTTTTGGGCTGCGGATATTTTAACTTCATATTATCCAATGTTTTAATGAGAACCTGAGCTACTACCCAATTACGAAACCATTTTGAATTTGCAGGGACAATGTACCAAGGCGAATACTTGGTACTACAAACAGCCAAAACTTTTTCATAAGATACCATGTATTTGTCCCAATATTTCCTGCTATGGAGGTCAATTTCAGATATTTTCCAACGTTTTGTTGGATCATGCAACCTTTGTATGAGTCTTTTTTTCTGTTCGTCCTTGCTAATATGTAAAAAGAATTTTAGTATTGTTATATGGTTCTCTGATAAGTATCTTTCAAACTCATTGATTTGTCTAAATCTTGTAGTCAACTCATTTTTCGGAATCAAATCATGAACCTGAGGTTCAATCACATCTTCATAATGAGACCGATTAAAAACAGCTATTTGACCTTTTGCAGGAATTGCATTATGGACACGCCAAAGATAATCATGAGAAAGCTCCTCTGTAGTTGGAACCTTAAATGCCTTTACATAGCAACTTTGAGGATTTAGTGCTCCCATTACATGTCGGATTGTGCCATCTTTCCCCGAAGCATCAACTCCTTGAAGTATGATCACAAGAGCATGTCTATTG
>JBKPMK010000309.1:0-2083 GCA_046732115.1 Thermoproteota archaeon | reverse complement strand
GATGATGACCAACCAAGTCATAAACATACAGTATTTTAGACTATAACAATACGCCGCTCAATTAATGTCTCTGGTACGAATGAATGAGTTGTGCCAATGCAACGTCAGCTAAGACTAGATCATGTCATCTCATTTGCTGATGCTATTTTTGCATTTTCCATAACTTTTATGGCAATTTCAATTACAATACCAAATTTAGCACAAAACCTTACCCAAGCACAAGTTATTGACAAACTCTTAGAATCAATTCCAGAATTTGAGATCTATGCTATTAGCTTCTTCATGATAGGTATTTACTGGATTGCATATCATCAAATCTTCAATCAAATAGTAAATTCTGATACGGCGGTGACCTGGTTAACTCTATTATTCTTGTTTTTCATAACACTTATCCCACTTGCTACTAATGTGGAAATAGGTTTTGGCTATCAGATTGTATTTGTATTATATGCAATAGTTTTGACTATTGCTGGAACACTGCTAACAATACTTTGGCTGCATGTTACAAAGAATAAATTGATAGATAAGGATCTGACTCAAAGAGAAATACATAATGTTTTATTAGAGGCTATTGTTCCTACCGTAGTATTCTTATTATCTATTTTGGTTTCCTTTGTTGAACTGCAAGCTGCATATTACTTTTGGATAGTAATAATACCTGTCAAGATAATATTGCGTAAGAAATATCCTTCTTAATTTTCTAGCGTATTTATTATTATTATTACTTCCACTAACAAGGACAGATTAGCCAATAAGTATATAAAAAAATACTTGCAAGTCTATTAAAAAAACTGCTAATAATGATGAGACCTTAAATAATATGCATCTATTAGACAAATGCAGAATGCAACTAGTTTTTCATAACCCTGCATTTTCTTTTCAGTTACTTAGAATCATGGGTCAAACATACTATGGAGGAGCAGACATAGGCGAATGTTTGTCAACTGCCTACCAGATAAAAGAAGGAGATATAGAAAGCTGGTATAATGAATGGTTGAAGACTGCTAATAGAGTGTATAGTTACGCCGAGGATTGTATGTCTAAGGGACACAAGGTTAGCGCACGCGATGCATACTTGAGGGCTACAAACTACTATCAGAATGGTGCAGCATTTTATCTAGATACAAATCCCTCCGATCCTAGGATAACACCTACTTGGGAAAAGAGTGTAGAGTCGTTTAGAAAAGCAATAGGATTATTCCCAAATAAAGTAGAAGCTATAGAAATACCATATGAGGGTGGAACAAAACTTCCTGGATACTTTTTCAATGCCCCAGATGAAAAATACAATGGTAATGGTAATAATGGCTATAATGAAAATAATAATCAAAGGCAAGTAGCAGAAGAAAAAAGAAAAAGAAAACCAATTCTTATACTTAACACAGGTTTAGATGGAGCTCAGGAAGAATTGTACTTCCTTGGAGTTGCCGCCGCACTAGAAAGAGGATATAACTGCTTGACATTTGAAGGACCTGGTCAAGGTACTGTAGTACGTAAACAAAAACTACATTTTAGAGCTGATTGGGAAAAAGTAGTTTCTTCTGTTATTGATTTTGCTTTATCATCATCTAAAATACAAGAAGAACAAGTAATAGATCCACAAAGGATAGCTTTGATAGGCTATAGCATGGGAGGATATTTGGCACCTAGAGCTGCTGCCTTTGAAGACAGAATTGCTGCATGCATAGCAGATGATGGTGTTGTAAGTATTTACGATTCATGGGTTAATCAACTACAATCAATTCATCAGGATATCGAGAATGGAAATGGAGCAGTTGTAAATGCTGTTGTCAATACAATAATGAATTTTGACATAGGAACAAAATGGAAGATTACACACAGTATGTCAGTATTTGGAGCAAATTCTCCTCTTGATCTGATTCAGAAGCTCAAAGAATACTCTATGTATGATATCGCAAATAAAATAAAATGTCCTACATTACTGCTTGCTGGAGAAAAAGACCACTCATTTGCAGGCCAGGCTGAGAAGTTATATAATTTGCTTAAATGTCCCAAAAAATACATTATATTTACAAGTGAGGAAGGAGCAGAGGACCATTGTCATATAGCAGCATTATCTCTT
>JBKPMK010000308.1:0-2043 GCA_046732115.1 Thermoproteota archaeon | reverse complement strand
GATTTCTAATTAGCTGTGATGAGTCCTATACGTATAAATTTATCAAATCCAATCGTATGTAAGGATTCAGGATTGACATGCAGACACGTGCCTGTCTTCAATACTTTTTTTGATACTGACCGTTAAGCCTTCACATCAAGTTCTTTGATTGAGTTCGTTAATGTGCAATAAATATCGAAAGCAAAAACTGCGTATGTGGTCTACGCCGCATCTATCTATGGTATATCTCATAATAGAGTAGAAACCTTAACATATTTGTAAGATTTCAAGGAGAATGTAGCGAAGTTGAGGTACTATTGTAGGTGATAACTGTATACACAGATGCCTCTGGCGAGCCTAATAACATTTATGGATATTGTATTTCTGAAACAAACGAGGAAAGGTTCATCCAGAGCAAGTTTTCACTGGAGTCGGTAGAAGCGGAGTTTATGGCTATAATAGAAGCATTGAACAGCCAGACAGTCAGAAATTCAACACAAACAATAATCTACTCTGATTCAGAAACTGTAGTCGGCCTTATAAAGAGAAGACCTCAAAGACATAAAGCAGCGTCTCTGCGTTTGCTACTTGTTCAAATTCTTAACATTCTAGACAATATGGAAAATAAACCCTCATTTGCATGGATTCCGCGCGAACGCAACTTGGCCGGCATATTGATCGAGGATGTAGTTCCGAAGAAAATTAATAAAAATATGCTTTTTAAAGAATCGCTTTTGAGATGATTTCCACTGTACTGATTTCTATCTTCCAGCAACTTGGCAGTAATCGCACATAACGCATTTGCAAAAGGAACTACTATTATCGCAGCTTCTATTGGCAGCTGTCGGTCCGGCCTGTTAAAGTAGCCTATAGCAAACACTCTCAGAAAGAAACAATTCAAAAGTAACCCAGCATCACTCTAGACAGCTGATGCTATAAAGGGTTTAGAGGATCTGACGACATGTCGCCTTTTTCATTGATTATATTAGACACGACTATTAACCCGTAAAAATATCAAAATAATTGGCAGCCATCTTGTAGATTCATTGGCTTTGGCACTAGTTCCGTTAATCATTTCCCATTTAGATTTATTCTAAGAATATTCCAGCACGGACTATCCAAACAAGAGTTGTCTTTAGGCCATGAGCAGCAGCTCTCGAACACGCAAAGTTAATTAGAAACCAGCCCAGCCTTCTTCTCTTGTAAATTAATGAATAACGATAATGGAGTCAGAGAAATATTTGACAATATCATTTCAAGCAAACATAAAGTGATCACGGAGGAATCAGCAAAAGAAATTCTCAAGCAATACGGTATCAATGTACCGCCATATGGGATCTCCACTAATGTTGATGACGCCGTAAACAAGGCAAAGCAGATTGGCTTCCCATTGGTTGCCAAAATTGTCTCTGCTGAGATACTGCATAAAACAGACGTGAAGGGGGTGAAAGTGGGTATTAATTCCGAACTGGAGATCCACGAAGCTTTTGATGAAATGTATGATAGACTATCTAGGCAGTTTGAAGTCAAGGGTGTATTAATCGAAAAAATGATGCCAGCTGGAGTTGCTGAGTTAATTATAGGATTACAAAACGATCCTCAATTCGGGCCAATTATTATGCTTGGCTTGGGCGGCATATATACTGAAATTTTTAGGGATGTGTCATTTAGAGTTCTTCCGATAACAAAAAAAGATGCTGAGGAAATGCTTGAAAACCTCAAGGGAAAGCAAATCCTGAAAGGTTTTAGAGGATCACAACCAGTAAATACCGACGTAATAAGTAATGCACTCGTAAATATTGGTAATCTAGGAATAGATATGGCTCCTTATTATGAAAGTATAGATTTTAATCCTGTTATCGTGTATCCTAATGACTATTGTGTTGTAGATGCGAAAATTATTCTAAGAGAAAAGGTATATCCAGACGCAGTTTCAAATGCTACGCCTGATTCAAGCTATTTGGACTCATTTTTCAATGCAAAATCTATAGCGCTAATAGGAGCATCACCTGAGCCAGGAAAGATTGGAAACTCAGTCTTCGAGAGCTTAGTAAAACATGACTA
>JBKPMK010000307.1:0-1949 GCA_046732115.1 Thermoproteota archaeon | reverse complement strand
GTGGTAGTGGCTATGTTCTCTTTCGTCGTAATGATACACAAGTCAATGAATGAAGTCGTAGTAACTTCGGGTGGTGATAGTAACAGAAATTCCATGAGTTGAATTTTTATGGACCAAGTTACACATGAACATCTTAAGTTCTATATCGATTTATTGAAATTCAAAGAATCTCAATAAGAAAAAAGAGATTATAATATTCTATATCAGAACTGGAAATACTAATGTACTCGACAGTAGATTGCAGTTTGCCCATTAAATATCGAACTTCAACCATGTCAGGTTTATTTGCTAATAAAGTGATATGCAATTATTATTTACAGCTGTTGTTCAAAACCCTATGTGAGCAAATGACGAACAGCAACTAAACAACCATACGCTATACACATTGTTGTATTCTATCTATCTCTCTATCTAGATCCGTTGTTACTTCAACTAGTTAAAGTACGCATAGTCGCGTTATCTTCGCGCAATCTTCTTTTTTTTACTCGTACTTACCTGCTTGTTTGTTCTTATTCCTTTTTGTATTTGTGACATCTGCTTTTGTATTTGTCTTAATTGTGGCTGTAGTTGTTTTACACTATCAGATTGATTTTTTACAAGTTTAAGTTCTTTTGCAATAGAGCTAAGTTGTAATGCCATTTTGTCAATTTCACCCGTTTGTCTGCTAAGTATCCTAGTGATGTTATTTGGCAAAGCTTTTCCTCCTTTTCCTTTTCCTTTTCCGCCCTTTTGCACCTCTTTTTGTTTTTTATTTTCTTTCTTGGTTCTTGATGTCGTTGGCCTTTTAGTAGCATCTGTAATTAAAATTTCTTCTTTGTCCTCTTCCTCATTTTCTGGCAATACTTTTAGTTCGTGGTCTTGAGCAACTTTCACTTCTTCGTGTCCATCTTCTTCTTCTTCTTCTTCTGAAGTCTGATTGGTGAATACCTCTGTATCTTCTTCGGAAGGTACTTTACCTTGCTGATCGGTCTCTATGTCCTGTGTCATAAGTGTCTTTACTACTAATAAACAATTAATAATTTATATTTGTCGCATAATGGTAAGTTCAGCTTCGACTGACTCGAACATTTTTATATTTTCTTCGACGGACAATGGTACCCTGTATTGTCCTAAGCCAATTAATCCTATGCATGTAGCGATTACTAGGAGACAATCAAAGATAATGGGTGTTCATCACCGTAAAGTAAATACTCACATAGCAGATGTGCGTTTGACACTACGTGCTTGCGATGCCAGTTCTGTAATTTCCTTTGTCTGAGCTATCTATGCAGCAGTAATAATACCCTATGAATTAAAAATAACAACGATGGTAATAATAATAATAATAAAAGATATTGCTTTTTCCGATTGCTGGGAAGGGCTAGCTACAATAAATCTCTACTTTCAGTTCATATTTTGGGATATATGTATATTAGACGGATAGTCGATCTGCAATACATACACGTTGGAAATTGGTTCCTTTCTAGGCACTATATTTAATTTATATCAATTTCCATTTTTGTTAGTATTGTTTTCAGTAATATTAGGCTCGTGGATATATTTGAACATAATTTCGCTGAAATCACATTTTGCCGTTCCTGCCTTCAGAGCTGCTATTTCTAACTCACTAACTAGAAAACGAGGCAGCAGCCACTATTTGACAAATAGTTTTCCAAGCACAACTATTACTAGTAACACTACCGTTGCAATGGAACATTCTTCAAACAAGCTTCCATTTGTAAGTATTATAGTGCCCGCCAGAAACGAAGAACAAAATATTGAAAATTGCATAAGATCTTTGCTGACTCAAAACTATCCTCATTTTGAAGTTATTGCAGTAGATGATAATTCAACAGATAACACGTTAGAAATATTAATGAACATAAGAGGAAAAATATCACAGTCAGAACCATCGGTGGAACGACCGTTACCATCATCGGCATCGTTATTAACATCATCGGCATCATCGA
>JBKPMK010000306.1:0-6256 GCA_046732115.1 Thermoproteota archaeon | reverse complement strand
ACTTATTTGCAAACAGATCTATAAGAAACAAAGTAGAATTAGACTCTATTACTTAAGACATGTATCCAACTTCTTTTCTGTTAGTTATTATGTGCAAATTTCTAATGTGTATAAAAATAGGGGTTGACTGGCATAGGAAATAACAGTCAGCAATAGATGATAACTGTTTTGTACGTTCTAGGTTAGTCATCAACACAACAAATTACAGCGAAAATATTTGGATTGGGCAATTTCAAAGCTACGACTTCTCGATTCAGTTAGAACTTGTCTTTTACAATTCCAGCCTAGAACCCGTTTTAAGTTCGGACTTCTGCTAAGCCCTACCTGGCATAGCAGGTAAAACTACGTTTACCAATAGTGTCTGTTTCAACTAGAAATAGTGCCTATCAGCTTCGTTCCATATCTATCGGAAAATATTTGCGAACAAAAATTTTCGCACTTACCAAATAATCTCACATTATCTCTGCAAAAAGGATAGTAGCCATGAAAACTATGACTCATGAATGCAAAAACCATGCTCGCTATAATAAATACCAGTATTACCGATAATTTCGTTCCAAGCAAATAATCTGTCATAGTTGATGACCAAATATATTAGAATGTCTAACTAGTAGAATAATATCGCATATATGATATCGAAAATTCTTGTCGCTATGGACGGCTCAGAGTCGTCGTTAAGAGCATATGAATATGCTTCGTTTTTAGCCAAGCAATGCGATGCTGCTCTACTTATTGTAAACATATTTGATGCATTCGAAAGAATATCAAGTAAGATAAAGCAAGAACTTGGAGAAATAGCTAAGGAAATAGAAGCAGAGGGTGGAACAGCCATAACACTGCAGATGCTCGATGATTATAAATCTCAGGCCAAAAATTCTGGAATAAAAGAAGTAAAAACACTAATACGTGAAGGAAATGCGGCTGCAGAAATATTGCATATAGCAAACGAGGAAAAGGCTGATACAATAGTTATTGGAAGCACGGGAATCAATACACTTAAGGAATTCCTGTTAGGCGGTGTTTCTCATAAAGTGATCCATCATGCAAAATGCCCAGTGACTATCGTAAGGTGATATAAAAAAAGAAGATACAGTAAGGCTACAAGTCAAAAATCCTTTATTTTATGGACTTGTTGCAATGTCCTAGTAGATGAAGATGAAGAAAAACAGGACAAGGTTATAATCCTTTAATTTTTTCGAGAATATCTGCAATAGCTGTTCTTATAGCTGAAATTCCTGTTCTAAATAGAAATGACCCCTCTGGCTGGTCGGTAATGGGGTTTTACCCACTCATAGAATGCATGTATATGTGGATGACCTTCTGAAGCAAGTTTTGAAAACAAGATATTGCACTCATCAACTCTATCGAATCTACTTCTGGCTAGCATCTCTATCCTTGTAGTCCAAGGCCAAAATATTTGATTATGGTATTCATATGGTTTGAGAATCCATGGGCCTGTAGATTTCAATTCAACCTCTGTTACAAGTGGCCATTTTTGTCTCCACACTCTTGCTCTGATTGCGTCGAGTATGAATGGATCTACCGTAAAGGTTAGAGTCTAATATTTTTGATTCTGTATGTTTATGTTCTTTATTATTATTATTATGTTTTCGAGCACCTTTGAGGTTATTACTCAATGTGTTCTCTGTAATTGCTACCAATTATAGAGATATATCTTGAGTAAGTGTCCTGTAAGGACCTCCAATATGATGTGTCTACTGTATATCCAAATAACAGCCACCTTCTTCTGACCATTATTTTAGGTCCACTGCTTTTACAGCCCTATCGGCTAATCTAGCTATCTTGTTAGATTCTACTACCTTTCCAAGCTGAGATAATAGAGATGATAGGTTACTTAATGCAAGAATCCAGCAAGCTTGACTGTAACCTATCTTCCCTGCTCTAATTGCAGTATCCATCCAATCCTCATTATAATTTTGCTAAAATGAAATTTTATATCTTCGGTCATTTGCAAAGGAATATGCTAGCTGAACATGTGCGGAAAGGCGATACCATAACAAGTTGTAACGAAGGTTTGAAGAATCAAAGTTATTATTTAAATGGACAACTTTAACTTTAGGCTAATCACAATAATAAAAGTAAACAAAAAATGGAGAAGAAAGACAGAGATAATGTAATTACACTTTCAAGAACATTTTATGACTTGACACAGGTCATAAGTAAAGATATACCGATATATCCAGGTGATCCGCAACCGGACTTTGAATCGTCGTCCACAATAGACAGAGATAAATACAATGTTACTAGAATAATCCTGGGATCACATAGCGGTACTCATGTAGATGCACAAAGCCACTTTATTGTTGATGGACATAGTATTGATATGGAACCCACTAGCAAATTTATTGGAGAATCTGTTGTGGTTGATCTATCTAAAAGCTGTAAGATTGGAGATGGAATTACGCACTCAGATCTCGAGCCCTATTCAGAACTTATCAAAGATAACTACATTCTCTTGATTTACACCGGTACTAGCGAATATTGGATGGAAGATGAAAATATCAAATATAATTTTACGTACCTCGAGCCTTCTGCTGCTCAATGGATAGTCGACCATCATATAAAATGTGTTGGTATAGATACATTTAGTGTAGAAAAGTATGGATCTAAAGAAGGTTTGTCACACAAGATATTATTATCAAGCTCAGTTGGAATAATCGAGAACCTAAGATCAAATTTGAAGAACCTCTGCGGTAAGAGAGTATTCTTAGTTTGTTTGCCATTACTGCTCAAAGGTGTAGATGGGTCACCTGCCAGAGCAATGGCATTTCATATCGTATGATGATTTATGTAATAATTATTATGTAATTATAACAAACTATAAAAGGTATATTAATTGCTTGAGTCCCAATATTAGTTGAATATATATTTATCAAAAGACACCCAAATAACAGACTGCAAAGCAGTCAATGTATTTCTGTCAAGTATTTCATGTAATAGCCTAATGTCAAAGTATGCATAGCAATCTGGTCTGGCACATTTTCAAAAGTCCTCTCAGACAAAAGCATCCTAAATATGACATCGAAACTATTCTCAAGTCATTATCAACGAATGGACTTAGAATCTGATGTCGTTCAAATATACATTATTGATAATAATTTCGGCTTTAAGTATAGATAGAATATGATGGTTTTTGACCAATCCAATATATTACATCTACTTCAGTTCAATTATTCTTTATTCTCTTAGTTTTTATTATCTGACTGTATATAGTATACTTTCAGAAACCGTCTTTTATTTGAAGAGACTAAATTCCAGTAGTTCTAGTGTATTTTGTCAACAGTCTATCAAAGAACTTGTCGAACGTAGCGTTGTCTATTACATCATCCGAAAATATTCCTAGTGCCACAACTTTTCCTTTTTGATAATTCAATTCATAGGTTGCAATAATTGGTTGCTTGTTATCTATTTTAGTTTTACCTGTTACTGCGTCATAATCTAGCAATATTGAATCATTGTGGTTGCTTATGTATTGTTCCTCATGTGGTGTATACTCAAATGGGTCATTTCCAAATGCGCTTACACATTTGTAACACAGGTAATTACTTCCAACCCATTGAGAGGTTTCCTGCGCCCATCTCTCACCTATGCTGCGCCATGCTGATTTGCCATTAAAAGCCCACCAATGACCCTTTACCAAATTTTCTGTTTCAGTTTGAGGATTATATTTTACCTCAGCAAAGAAGACGTTACCATCTAACAAAATCATAGTACCACCATTAGTTACAAACTTCTTCATATTGTCATATTCTTGTTGTGTAGCATATTCTTGATGGCCAAGGATGGCTACGTCGTAAATATTGTTATTGTTGTTATTGAACAACGAACCGTTATCAACATCCGCATCAGTTAGAATTGTTACATGCGAATTAGGGTTAATTAGTTTCAAATTGTCTACAAGTTTGAGCATTACAATGGAAGCTCTTAATATGTCATGGTTGGTTATGTGTCTGGATAAAAGATTAAGGTTGCTCGTAATATTTGTTCCTACTGATATGTTGCTATATAATTTGTAAAAAGTATAGAATGCATTATCGTCGTATGCAGCAGCAGTAAATATAGGAGCTACAAGTGCAATGTTAATATTTTTATTTAGTATGCCACCAATCTTGGGATTATTGTTATTGCCATTGATATTATTTTCTAGGTTTGCTATCTGATTTTTGCTTTTTGTATTTGTATATCTATAATATGTACGGTTTGTATTTAGAACCACTGTGGATTTTGTTATATTATCATTACTGCTAGTATTGCCAGATGCGTTATTGTTATCTTGTGCTCTGCCAATATTGCTTTTTTGTACTACTACAAATGAGGATGGGTTAGTATTAGCAGTGGATGATTCTTCTGTGACCTTTCTATTACTGCTACCACCATAGTTGTCGTTATTATTACTTGTTATGGGAATTATAGTAGTACTCTTGTTATCAACATTGGCTGAGCTTTGAAATACAATACCATAATTTACAGGAGGCCTAACAACTGTATTAGCAATAATAAGTGCTAAGACAAGCGTAATTGATATCGATAATAATTGGGACTTACGACGTCTGAGTGGTTGCATACCCTAGACTGTAAATTGAACGCCTCCATTCATTATACTCAATATATGGATATATGCTTTACCAATTATACCGCATTGAACAGCATAATACAATATTTGAGCTCACACAATAGTAGTAATCAAAGAATCGTTAACATAAGACACGGGTACTGGTATAGACTATGAAATATTACCAGGACTGTTATCCAAAGACTATGGTTGAATATGACAAGTTCAAGGAATACAAGGCTAGGACTGCAATAAGCAAGTAACAAAAGGATAAAGCTGACTTGTAACTAATTATTACATTCACTAAAAGAAAAGAAATGACAACATCAGTACTATTCAGGGATCTGCATAAGCTCATTTCGCAGCAGCAGCGAGAGCATACAAGAAAGGAGCTGTATCAAAGGCTGCAGGGCAAACCGTTTTGGATATGGGATATTGAGCAACACAAGCAAGAAGACATCAACACGGATGGTGAGTGCTGCTTCAATCATATTATTGGTTTGCCAGAGAATGACGGTCATGATAAACCACTCTATGACTATGAGCAAATGATTTTCGACTCTTTAGTTACTCATGATGGCAACAAACATCTTTGGATAAAGAAGGCTACAGGACTTGGCATCTCTGAATTTATACTCAGGTTTATGGCCTGGCTTTGCGTGAAAGACAATGCATTATCAGGTTCACAAATGTGTATTGTTACAGGACCCAGGATAGATTTAGCTATCGCGCTTATCGACAAGATGAAACGATTATTTGCAGGTAAAGGTCTTGTCACCTTTGACAGTAAAGAGACTGTAATAGAACTAAACAGTGTAAAGATAGAAGCATTTCCATCACATCATTTAGATGCAATGCGTGGTTTACCAAATGTATCTTTCATACTGCTAGATGAAGCTGATTTCTTTCCTCCAGGACAGCAGCAAGATGCCAGGGATGTCTATTTTATTGTTAGAAATCGTGTTTCTTTACAATAGTAACGTTGATCGCGTACTCGATAATCAGACAATAATATCATATGCATGAATTATGTGAAATACATATGTATATGCATATATATGCAGTATTACTAGATACGATCATACTACCAGTTGGTTAGTTATCATAAAGCGTTCCTAACAGACTCTAATAGTAACCTGAAACTAGCATATGATGATAATAACTATGACTATGATGACATCGATATCTGTATATGGATACAAAAAAGCCTTTGCAATTCTTCTTATTATAATATCGATATCAATTTTGACGATAATCGGTGTTGCCAATGCAGTGTACAACACTTATACTATTGCAAACCCAACTCTTCAAAACCAAAGGGGCTATGACCAATGTGCTAGTGCACATGCATTACACGTAAAAATGTTCGATAGTCAAACTGTTCCAAAATACATTATTGGAAAAGATTACAAGATTACTTCTGTAAGTCCAACAACAACTGATGTTCTTATAAATAGATGCAGCTTGGCAGCAGAAGGTATTTCACAATAAAGGAAATTGAAAAAACGATATGAAAATAGCAAAATCAACTGCAATTTCATTCATTTCTTACCTTTTTATCTGCAGCAGAATCATAGCTATGCTAGTACCTAATAAAACATCAGGTGATGCTATTATGACTAATCATATGCGCCTTCTACTGAGACTAAATAGTAACATTATGTACAATACATACAATATGAT
>JBKPMK010000305.1:0-3648 GCA_046732115.1 Thermoproteota archaeon | reverse complement strand
CCACTACCATTGTGATCGTTATGGCCTTTTGGACTGCCCTTGTTCTTTACTATGTTATTTTCGCAGTCAGGGTGTGTATGATCTTTTGGCTCTGAGGTTTCTCTTGGGAATGAGTTATTATGAGTACACGGTTTGATGTCTTTAGAACTAGTTTCTGATGTACTAGTAGTGGTCTTTCCGATTGAGCTACTACGGCTAGTACTGCTACTGCTATGATGAGCAGGCGATTTGCTGTCCCCTATAGAACTCTCACGTGTAGTATCGTCACTATTATGACTATCAGGCTTATGCTTATCTTTTGAACTGCTACTATGATCTATATCTGATGTACTAGTACTAGTCTTCGTGGCTGCCAAATTATTATTATTTGTACTAACCTCATGATAACCAAGGTACATTAGTTTATCTGGGGCCACGACTGGAGAGTTCGAAGTCAAAGTATAATCTTGTATCCCTGTTCCATTATTGCTTAGTAGTTGCGGCTGTTGCTGTTGATTCATAGCTAGCTGTTGTGGTGCTATAGGTACCGGCTCTGAAGCCGCAGTTGCCAATGAAGTCCAACCAGGCGTGTTACTCCCACCATCGGATGATGATGATTGTTGGAGAGATGCAGATGGTGACCATGGCAAGGAGGATTGTTGCGCAAACACGTATACATTACTCCAAGCGCCAGAAAGTAATACGCCGACCATAACTGAAAATACTGTAAAAGTAAAGCTTGTCTGGTTCACTATATTCATCGTTGCCTGTATTGATATATACGAAGTAAGTAGTTTTTTTATACGTCTAACATTCTAACACAAGTATTAGAAGAGAGTCACGATACATTATCAGTTTTTTCTTTAATGTCTTAAGACAATACCTTTGAATCGTTACTGCTTAACAGTACATCTTTGTATCCATTATTCTCCAGAATGTTATTTAGCTGTATCAATCGGTCTTCTGTTATGCCATTACTACGTAGGCTTGCTAGAGCTCTTATAGCTTGGCTATGACCAGATAAGAATTCATTAAGAGCGTATTCCTGAAGACTCAGCTCAGACAATTCCCGTTCCAATAGACCTTTTTTGTTATAGTCAGATATAACATTTATAACACGAAGGGTTGCAGCGGAAGGAGTAAGACCATATGTCCGTACTACTTCATTTACAGCAACCTTGAACGATATCAGTTCGTTTTTACCAATATGCAGATCCCAAATTAGATTTGCTAGAGGAATTATCTCCTTGTACCTGGTTTCCTTTTTTGAGAGCATTTCACAGCTAGTTTTGAGTTTATCTTCTTTGTTCTCTAGCCGTTTTATATTACGCAGCTTCGCGATGATTTTCCCCGGGCTATATCTATATTCTTTAGCAGCGAGAAGGAGATTTACTAGTCTGTGAATATCTTTGGTAGACAATCTATACTTCTTGAGTTCATCATTTAACTGAATGTGTTCATTGATAGCTTCGATACTCACATTCTTGCTTTGTAGTATGGCGTCAGCTTGCTTTACATCTTCATCAATATTTTGTTTTTCTTGTAGTTTCTCTTTGATATATTCTGGCACCTGATCAATTGGAATTGATTCTTGCTTTGAGATCTCATGTAATTGATATACAAACTCAATGACTCTTTTCAACCATTCATTATACCAGCTTTCTATATCCCCTTTTTTTATTTGGTAGGCAGTTGACAAACATTCGCCTATATCTGCTCCTCCATGGATAAACTACAATTACAAAGAGTCTTGTCAAGTAAAATAAATCCGGAGAAAGAACGTTAGAGATAAAATACCAGCCTATATGTACACAGGACCAATCATGACTGAGGAAGAACGTTTATCTGCATTTCTTAATGAACATCAAGAAGAGATAGTTAACTGGGTTAGCAACAAAGTAAAAACACAATTTAAAGTCAAAGGTAACATGTTTGATAGAACAACTAACCTGGTAAATCAGGAATATCCATATGGCCAAGGTATAGACAATATGCATAGGCTTCTGACAAACGCCATAATGTGCTCGCTGTGGTGTGGCTGGTTCTCGCAGGCTAGAACAAATGCCCAAGATGCTAATTTTCATTCGGAGTATGTCAACAAGTTCCGTAATAGCATTATTGAAGCGTTTGATATCGGATTAAAATTTGCATCTACTAAACCGTCGCAGGATACGAACCGGCGTCTGAAACAAAGAGATTTGAAGTAGTTCCAGCAGAATCATCGGGCGGTGGGAATGGTGGTGGAGGAACACTGTCATCATCCTCTTCTACAGCTGTTACAAAGCAAGTCAAATACTTCAAAGAATTCACGGACATGCCACCAAATAGTCCGCTTTATATCACAAATACTTTCATGCATAAGGATAGCTTAAATAACATTGTAATTACTGGTGAAATTAAAAACAGGGGGACAAGTACTGCTGACTTTGTAGAACTGATAGCTACCTTCTACGATATAAATAATAAGACGGTAGGCAATCAGGACACATTCACAAACCCTAGTACATTAGAGCCAGGACAATCGGCACCGTTTACAATGTATTTGAGTCCAAATGATATGCCACTGGATGAAATAAACAGTGTAAAATATCATTTAAGCTGGCAGCATGCAGCTGGTTCTTCTCCTTCTTCTCCTTCTTCTCCTCTTCCTTCTCCCAGTGTTGTTAACAAAATACTACCGCAAGTTCCATGACCTACTATGAGAAATGTATCAACTTTTCTTGACATCCTCGATTTTCCAAAGCGTTTGGTAGAACAGTACCTTAAAGCTCCATTTCTAACGGACGCAGATTAAGTGAAATACGAAAGTAGGTTATTTCTTCTTATACTCATAGAACACCAGTGTTTCTGTTGTTTCAAATTGCTTAATAGTGCAAAACTCTTGCAAAAGGATTCGGTACACGTTTCCTAGAAACTGGCTGAATTTGTAGCTGATGTTAAACCGTATTATCATTACATCGTTATCATTGCTTCTTTCATCTCTCTTTTGTTGTCGCTGCTGCTCTTCTTTAGATTGCACATCTTCATTTTCTCCTTCTCCTTTCACTTGTTCTTCTTCCGCTACCGTTGCATGCTTACTAAACTCAAAATAATAGCCATTTGCAGTAACAAAGGACCTGATTAGAGAAAGGTATGCATCCAGACTTGGCTTTCCATGCAAAAGTATTGCTGCTTCTCTGTACCTTGTCGCAATCTTTCCTGATAATTCAATTACTTGATCTTCAGGCGTGTTCTCAAAAGTAGTCTTTAGCACGTCTTTTGAAATAAGAGCATAACCCATCTTTTTAGATAGGGCATAAACGTTCAGGTATTCCTTTAGCATATCATTGATTATTTTCTGCATTGGTATGTGCTCAGAGTAAGACATCTGTGTAATTTTCCTATATAGATCTTCATCAAGCGGTAAGTGTTCTACAAACATACTGAATTACAATATTTATTGTGCTACAGCTTGTTCAAAAATGTATATATTTTTGTAGTTTTAACTTTTAAAATGAATACGAGTCTTATGGCGGAACCCGTGTTCCTATGGGATAATCGTTGGAAGAAGAATTATTAGTTACAAGCACAGCAAAACCTGCACCAATCAAAAATCTCCCCATGTCATGATCATTGCCAACATATGTTCCTTCTTGTGGAAATGTTGCTTCAATTACCTGTGCGGAACCT
>JBKPMK010000304.1:0-7702 GCA_046732115.1 Thermoproteota archaeon | reverse complement strand
TTAAGGAATTCTCCTCAAAAGGGCTTGGCATTGTTGTCAAGAGAAAACCAGCAGCATTTGCCAAGGCATTGAAAACTCTCGATACGAATTATAACATATACGTAAGAGAAGTTAATTGTTTTAGAAAAAAGCTAAAGTGAGATCGCATTGCAACGCAGCATGTTGAACTATACAAAAAAGTGTTGTCTACTTCCGTAAAGAAGGAAGTAGTTAGATAATCTTTCTAATTAGGAAAATGATGAATTGGATATTGTAGTGCTCGACTGCTAAACTTGATAGATTCATTGTAAAAATGACAATGATACAATAAGCTAGCTAGCCTTAACAAAAAGATAAAGCTAGCTCAGCTAATTACACATTCAAGATCAAAAAAGATAGATATCAATTTAGGAAGAAGTACTGCAAGGTGACAGAACTTCCATGTTCTCACCAGGTTGGTCTGAGCATCGAGTAAATGATTTAACAACACTGTAAATAGTATGTTTAGCAAAATGATTAGTTTCCTTGTCATCTAATGAAATAGATATTGTCTTTCCTCCTTCCAGCTCCTAGTATTCACAAAAATTCCAAGTGGGGGTATTTTGTTTTCCTTATGTTAGAGTCGGTCTTCATGTTACCTCCTGTATTGTTAAAAGGAACTAATCTACAGAACAGAAATTTCTACACCTCATATAAGGTTGTACATCAGTATGGCATAGTAAGATAATACTAGTTTTATTTATAATGATAAATTTTATTTAAATATGTAATTCTAATCTGATCCGCATAACATAGTTAACTCAGACTCAAATATATCAATATTTTCTAATTCATTAAATGCTGAAGAGTTATCACAGTGTCATAATTACCTTCGCCATATTATTTACAGTTATTCTTAATCCGCTGTTACCAATTATAGCTAGTGCTTATCAGCTTGTTCCATATCAAACTATGGAAAAGCAAATTAATAACAATTCCAATGATGGTAATAGTACCAATATAGGCAATAAAGTAGTTATCTTGAATTTCTATGACGATATTAAGAGCCAGTTCACAAATGCCAAACCAATACTAGATAAATATGGATTTAGGGGTACTTTCTTTATAGTTTGTAACTGGGCTGGAGCAGTAAGGTCTCAGACCCCACGTATGACTTGGCAAGATATAAACCAACTATACAGAGAAGGACATGATATAGAATCCCATACTATGACGCACGAACGCTTAGACCAACTATCTGCTGCCGATTTGGATTATCAAGTAGGTCAATCAAAACAATGTATTCACGATCATATTGGAGTTATGCCTACAGTATTTTCTCCTCCACACAGCATAGGATGGAATAATGCAACTGTTATCAATACAATTGCCAAATACTATGACCTTTCTATTGGAGGTTTTGTTAATGATGTAATGTTTCTACACTGTTACGGCTGGAAACAAAAGCATAATGGGGAGCAATTGCAATATCTGACTCAGGCTGACTGTAGACCGTACTCCGATAATGGCACACTAAATTACGCAAGTAGATACGATATCAAAGAAAACGCAGGTGCACAAGGCCATTCCAATGATACTCTGATATTTGCCAATTTAGTGAATAGAGAAGGAATATTGAATAATAATGCCGCGACACCAATAAATTCTGTTTTAGTATTGGGATATCATGATATAGATAACAATAATCGGACAATATCAAAAGATAGTACTGATGTGACCTTGTTTGATAAAGAAATGAAATATCTCCACGATGATAATGTTAGAGTTATTACAATGTCAGATCTTGAGTATGATGAAAACAGCAAATACTTGTATGTAAGAAATAACAAATAGCATAAATTTGGAGGTTAAGGTTCTGTTTTTAATGATATTCGTGCAGCATAATTAATTGCGTGTCTACATTTGCATGTGTGGGTATCATAGCCATGCATTGAAAACTCATGCTTGCATTTACGATAGTTGCAGATTGGTTCTACTTCTTGACCATACACATCAACACTGAAGAAATGAGTGTAAATAATGGTAGTAGCAATAATAACAGAAGCACGACTAACACTCGCGGCCTCTTTGTAATATTATTTGTTTTAACAGTTGGTTTTTCTTTAACTTCTGCAGGTGTTTTAAGGAGCAATAATAATGCTATTGGCATAACACCGGCCGCTTATGCCGCAAAATCCAAGGGATCCTCTTCTGGAGGAAGTAGCAGCAGCTCAGGGGGCGGTGGCAGCTCTAGTGCCACTAAAAAGAATGAGGAGGAGGAGGAAAAGCAGGAGAGTCCGCAAGAAAAGTAGCGCGAACACGGGCAGCCTGAATTAGAGCAGGAGACTACACAAGAACAGCAACAAGAGCAGCTGGATCCGCTACTAGAGTAGCAAGAACAGACACAGCTACAACAGCAGGAGCAACTACTACAACAACCTGTACCAGGAGTTATACCAGGTATTAGCCCGAATCATCCTATTGCTATAACTCCCGGCCAACCTATTGTACAACCCACACCATCGACACCTCCACCGCCGTCATGTCCTCCTGGCAGCAAAGATTGTGCTGCTCCTTCACTACCACCAACACCGCCGGGAGCATGCGAACCAGGATCAACTTCCCCAGATTGTCAGAAGGAGCCAGGACCACCTTTAAAGCGACTGAGGATGGTGCTTTTGAGTTCTTTTGTAAATATCATCAACCAACTATGAGAGGAGAGCTAATAGTGTTACCATAAACAATTACACAAAAGCCATGATACTAAATGCATAAAGCTACTTTCACATATTTCAAACCGTAAGCCGGAATGAACTTTTGCAACGAATGATTCTATCTCATCTTGATTTATCCCAGATTCCTTAAAGAAATTGTATAGCCTTATATACGACGCCGTGTCGACAAAATTCAGCCCTTGTTTTCTTATCTCAATAGCTAATCCTCTGATCGAATCGACCTCTGAACTCTCCAGTTGAGTCTTGTAATTATTGATAATACCGCTGACCGTCCCTGTGCCAATGTTATTGTCTGTAGCAATTCTGTCCCTGGAAACGCCATTGAACCATTGCTGGATTACTCTTCTTTTAATTAGTCCGTCTATAGCTGAAGGCACATGTATAATTATACTATAACATTGTTATAAGTGAATCTTCAGTCATTCGTCAAATGAGATGTCAAATAGTAGTCACGTGGAAATGGAATGGAATGGAATGGTATAAGCATACTTATACATGTATTCCGCAAAAGTTGTTGCTGTCTTAATTTATAACAAGTAAACTTTAGCTCTCTACAAATGAGTCATTTTTATTTACAACCATTGTGTACTTTTCTTCAATAGTAGTCACAGCAAAACATAGTTCAAATTAATCGATCTTCGCTGATGATTGGCTCAGTTGCGTTTATCGTAAGTCTTTTCATACTAATCGTATCGACTATGGTCCATCCATCAAGAGAAGATCCAGCTAACCATCCTCTTATGTTTATGGTATATGCGAATAGTAATTCATGGATAGCCATTCATATTGGACAATTCCTAGGAGTAATAATGGTATTTGGAGCTCTGCATTCGCTACTAGTACGTTCAGAGTCGACCACAACATATGCATTATCTTGGGCGGGCTTTGCTGTTGTAATCATGACAGCTAGCCTAAACTTTATTTTAGCCTCATAATCGATGAAAACCAAATGAAATTACTGGCTCGGATGGGAAGGAGTACGATAATTACGATAACAATGCTGATGTGCACTATCGCTACTATCTTCTTGATCTCCATGCCAGTCACTACTTTCGGATATTATAGACCTGCCATTATGGCGTATAGACAGACAGTATCGACATCGAATATAGTTTACAGTTATGTCGTCAGTACCAGTAATCGTAGCGAAGAACATTCGATACTGCAGCAGCAACAGCAATCTAAAGTGATTGAAGCCTTGGGTCACTTTGCAAATAACCAAATAGAAAATGATTCAGTTAGTTGGATACAAGGTGGCTTGTGGCATTTAGCAGTCTATAACTCTTCGCTGCCATCTTCAAATGATTCCACGGCAGCTAAAGCAATATTTTCGGGAAATTTTACCATGGTAAAACCAGATGGATCACAAACCCATGAACATTCAGTCAGAGATTTCAAATCCAATAACGTAATAATAGCAGGTGGCGATATGATCATAACAGGAATTGGGAATATCTATGAAAATGCTCAATTAAAGTATAGACAAGTTCCGATAACAGTACACCTTATGGGAAAGGAGCATGTGCTTGGTGTGATCATAGACGCCGTAAAGACAGACAGGCATTTCGTGAGCAACCATGAGATGTTCGGTACCTTGATTAAAGGTATTGGTCTCGAGAAAATAGAAAAGACATTACCAGTGCAGGGAAACAGTAAAGGTATGAGCATGCATGGTATGACTATGTAGAGTAAATCATGCTATTTCAATAGAAAATTTTCTCTCAATGGGTATTGCGGTTAGTCAATGTTTAATAAGGCCGCTTTTAGGACACGATCATGAGACAGCACGAGAATATACTTGAGGTTGCTGCAATAGTTGCGGTTTTTGTTGCAGCAGGATCGATGTTCACAGCTAATAGCACTGTTGCAAATGCACAAGGTGGTCAGCAACAAAAGAACGTTGTTAGAGATTCTGAAACGATACTTTTAGAAGGTAAAACCATCCCCGCTAATGACTACATACATCTTTACGATTCAACGCCATTTATGATAACAAATGGCCATGTAGCAGCAAAACTCCCATGTGATGCGAGTAATACAAGCCCACTAAAGATATTGATAGGCCAAGCTCCAAATCTGACACCAGCAGAGCTTGAATTTGTTAAGCCATTATCTACCCCAGGAAAACTGTGCATATATCATGTAGACATTCCGTCTAAACCAGGACTGGTAGTCACGGATATAGCTATACAAAATCCAACAACTAGTGAGATGAAGTTACCAGCTACAAGCTCCGTGGTGATTGGTGTTAATGAAATCGCTCCCCTGCAGGCCGGCGAAGGAAATATGACAATGAGCAAGTAACAATGACGACGGAGCAATAAAAATAAAAACAGCAGAATAATTATTCCTACTACGACCACATTTTTTGATACTTCTGATCAGCCTAAATCAAATATATTGAGACCAATGATTTCCTTTAAACTTTGATTTGTACTTTGAGACTACTCTAACAATTCTTGATTTATTCTTTAATCGATAAAATTGATTCTTTTTATTTACTCTGAGGACAGAGATAATCCCTGCATGTTCAAGAGTTTGGAGATGGACCCATGTGGTAGATCTAGCTTTGTTTACATAATCTACAATTTCTTCTAACCTGGGGTCGCTACGTTTAAGTAACAAAAATATGATTTTCTCTCGAGTCGGATCCAGAAGATAATCCAAAATATCAGAGTCGGTAGTCCTGATATATTCAGGATAATATCTTGTCATACTGTATCCTAATTTTTTGGCTTTAACTAGCTTTGATCTGTTAAGCTTTTTCAAAAGGAAAGACAATTGACCATTTGAAAGACCCGTGAGCCGTAAAAGTTGTCTGTACCTTATACCTGGGTGTTGTTTTATATGCGCAAATATTTTCTTCGTTGATTTAGTTATCAACCATCGTTCTGCAAGCCTAATATGTGCGAATCACTCTATTCTGCGCTTCAACTATTTTATTGCATACAGCCGATGAATACAAATCTATGCAAATTAACCAAATTAGCTAATATTTATATAAAGTATGAGATTTGTGTTTCCAATGACAAAAAACACAATATTGAGCGTAAGTATTGTTCTTTCTACAGCATTAGCACTGTCTATCCTAGCCAAAGCCGATTTTTGTACTCCGGCGTTTGCACAGGGAATGACACCGCAGATGCACTTGGAGGAAGGTATCAAAGCATTGAAGGCTGGAGATAGCCAAGGAGCATTGACCCACTTGAGTGCAGCAGATCAAGGTCTCACAGATCAAACAGCAAAGTTTCACTTAGATGAGGGAATTAAAGCGGTGAAGGCCGGCGATAATCAAGGAGCTTTGATGCACTTAGGAGCTGCAGACAAAGCTTTAGGTGGAAGTGGAGGATAGATATAAAAAACTGAGCTAATCTGCCGCTCATCTCGTCAAAGAAATTAAGAGCGTTTTTAACTATATTTTTTAATATTTTGGTTGTGTCGAATCTTGAAGGTCGTCATGCGGAATTGGAGCGTTACTTCATTATTATCTTCAATCTGCTTGCGTATCGTATTACAATCGTAAAGGAATTATCGTTATGCAACTCACTGTGTCCTATCCACATAATGAATATATCGATCAAGTTAAAGGTATGAATATCAGAGCATATCATATATACTTGGAATAGTCTTTTTGAAAAATGCGAATCTATCAATTGGTCGACAACCTAGAAATATAAAAAGCCATTTTAGACATGGCATATTGAAGAGCATAAACGAGAGTATGTAAGAAATTTGAATTGAAGTATGTCGATAATTTGGGTTATCTACTCGAAATTACACTAAGTGCGTAGGGTCCTCAACCATATCCCCTGTTATTGCGACCAGCAGGAAACGTTGCACTAATTGTGGGATCTAAACTTTTACAAACAAGAATTAAATCATTATAATCACCGTCACGTTTACTAGGATAGTCGTCATCTGCACCTAATGCCACCACAAGTCCTTCTTGTGTACTGTAGGCTGTTGACCGCTTAATATCACTTGGTTGCCAATCCGAGCCAGCTTCATCATTCCATTGCATTGAAACAGACCACTCCTGTCCAAATACTTCCGCTATTTTTGTACCCTGAATCCCTGGATAGCGACCATCGCTGTTATCTGAGCCCGTGATGGTGAATTGTTCAGAAAAATATGCATCCATTTTAAACATTCTACAGACCAGTTTCCATAGAATGTCTCTGTCTGTCGTACCTCTCCTCCATTATAGTATTGATAACACTTCAATGTCTGACATTGACTATCACCTGACTGCTAGTTGGGCGTAACTCTCCGTTTAACTCGGCAGCAGCTATTAATGTTATAGCGTATTGTCCTAGCTCAGGCAGTAAACTGCTCAGTTCCCACGAGAGGTAAGTTAGAATAATTTGTCTTTTTCATACTAGCGCTTTGAATATCAAGTTTAATGACAGTCCAAGGCGGATTATCTTTGCAATCCCACATGATCTGGACAGACTGATTCAACTAAGGATAATTAGTATCTGTTCTCAATAATTGTATAATGGGAGTTACAACCTCAAGGCCTAGTCTGCGAGTGAATTGACTACTGAATCCATTGAGTCTTCCATTACTTGAAATGCGGCCCAACTAATTTCTCCATATCCATCAGGAGGTAACGATGGTTCTGGTTCCACTGAAAGTGATGATTCAGTAGCTTTTACCGCTACTTCATCCTCTCCTATTATACCATCTACTGTATCGCACTTCGAGTAATGAATGTGACCATACTCTTTGGAACCATATCTATACTCCTACCAGGCTGCAAGTAGTCGATAATTGTAAATCTGTGACTGGTGTAATTGAAAGCAAAAGAGTTGAGAAGGATGGCGATTTTCATATGAGTGAAACTCGATCCTCAATTCTCAAATAAATTCAGCTAATGTACAAAACCAGTTTGGAGATTTAGTTGTTGAACCAATCTGTGTAAATAAAGTAACTCAAGAAGATGCTATTTTAGCTTGTCAGAACTTTCACCAAAACATTAGTATTCCTCCTGTCTCTTATACACATCT
>JBKPMK010000303.1:0-1313 GCA_046732115.1 Thermoproteota archaeon | reverse complement strand
AGTGTCTTTTGGCATCATCTCGTATTTCAGAGCAGAAGCATCTTGTTTTGACAATTGTAATTTGATTAATCGATCACTGAATATCTTATTCCACGGTAGTTGCGGAAGCGGATCCTTCTTAATGGCAATCATTGATACTATCCTTTTATTATCCTCCCTATCTACAATGATGTAATAATTGAATTCATATTTGTTATCTAGTGGATCTGGCATAGTATATGGATCGATCTGAATATACATTTCTAGACGATCTCTTAAGGAGTAAGCTAATTCACTCATTATTGCAATATCTGTTAATGTTAATTTTTTGATATCATCAGGAGCAGGTGGTTTTGGGGATGCTGCTAACACATATTATTATAAAAATCACCATTTATATAATTTTAATCTGCTCTTGTCAACGCATAATTACAAAAAGAAAAAAGAAAAAGCTGTTGGAATTGTCTATAAGTTATAGTTATTCCAAATATTCTGTTTAATGTTGATGATATATTACACAGGCTACTAGATCCGCTAACTTAAAAAACATTAAATTGCATTATCTTGTCAAGAAAAAATTGCCGGGGTACCCAAGCTAGGTAAGTATAAAACCCCTAAAAGGGGTCAGCCTCGAGATCTTATATGAGGTGTTAGCTGATGTCCTTCGGGACTCGTGGGTTCAAATCCCACTCCCGGCGTCTTTCTTATGAGATAAATACAAGTATTTCAGGTAAAAGTAACGATTGCTGTAAATGCTAATATTACTCTTGACTGCTTGCTTTAGGCTCTTTAAAGTCAGTCAAAAACTATTATTTTATGACAAAATTGTATTAATGGATTATATAATGTATGATATGGAGATAAAATAGTGGGCGCACAAGTATATGCCTAAAGCACGAATTTCTATCACTATTGATAGCAAAACTGCCCATGACATCGAGAACTATTATCGCAGTAGGGTAAAAACAGCTGCTGAAAATGAAGAGTCTATTCCGAAACTATCGAATGTTTATGAAGAAATCGTTACAGTGGGTTGGGAATCTGTAAAGAAAAACCTAAAGAAAAAGTAAAATCTTGCTATAGTCAAAAATATGTGAATGGGGTTAGACCTAAAACCGATTATACGACCTTCAAGTATCACAATATCAGAATTAGCAAATAAAGTAGTGGCAGTTGATGCATATAATACAATCTATCAATTCCTTGCAACAATTCGTGGTCCAACTGGCGAATTACTTACAAATGCACAAGGTGATATCACAAGTCATCTGAGTGGTTTGTTCTACCGCAACATACACTTACTCGCAGAGAATGTAAAACTCGTTTATATCTTT
>JBKPMK010000302.1:0-16236 GCA_046732115.1 Thermoproteota archaeon | reverse complement strand
TTCTTATCCAATTTGGAAACCACACTTAGATAACTTACCATAGGTAACTCTATCGTGGTAATTATATATAAATATGATAGTTACCTATAAGATAGTAAGTTACCACCTGGTAATCATGTTATTAACTATATAAAGGTAACTACATATTTATTAAATCTGCTTATTCCGAATTGTGTATTGCTATCGATATAATGATAACAATAAAAGGCCGTTAACACAATTACTATACAAACTAATAAACCATATAAGGCGCTACGAATCTACACGAATAAGATTGGCAGAAGTTCTCACAGGCGAGATCGGTTTATGACAGAAAACGAGTAGTGGCTATACAAGTAGGGTATTAAACATAATTCATAGTCAAGTAGCCTTTGTCGATTTTCAAGACCACGGTGAAAAAATTGAAGTCAAATGGACAATTACAGTAACTCTTCCTTGCCGGGCCGTAGCGCTGCTTTGACTAATTCCCGTAGGAATAAGAATAAGCTTTTAGAGAATCTTTGATTATTATGGCGGTCTCTTTTTCATCGACCTTATTTTGAAAATCTATTGACTATCCTTCTATTGTTATGGATGTATTCACTATATCAGTAGACAATATACCTCTCTAACCTTAGATGTGGTTTAATAATACTGTAAAATGAATACTATTTGATTTGGCCACTACAAAAGGAGTACAAGAAATATTACAATATGCTCCCCAACCAACAATACATGGTAACACGCCGTAATGCATTCAATCACATAAAGTAGAGCATTTGCTTTATATGCAAATAATTATTTGGTTTTTTGTCCTAATGTCCAAGAATATAAAGACTATAGACGATTATGAGCCTCAAGCCTTAATTGCTAAAACGCATGATCGTTCTCAATTTATACCAATATTCATTTTATGCGATACGTGTCATTGGGCTGCAACATATTTAGATAAGAATAGATTATTAAATCAGGTAAGGTGCCCGCGATGTAACGCTAAAAATAATGAACTATCTAGCTTTCCTGTTTTGCCAAATGAATCATTTACTTTTAATTATGATTCTAGAAGAGGGGTAGAATTGGAATTTAAGCCTCGATCTAAATATGTTTTGTAAATATCTTATTGAAATTATAAAACTATAATTATTCTCTTCTAGTCTACGGCATAGAGGCCTAAAAGAAGATAAATACCGTCTAAGTAATCAAAGACAATGCAACTTTGGCAGCATCTCGTAGCATAGAGTGATTTTCGACTTTATTCCTCTTAGAGAGCACTTACCATATCTAAACTATAATATTAGAAATCTAAACAATGGTGGGACATTGGACTTTTCTTATCTAGTAGACACATTTGAAGGAATGGAGCAAACAACTAGCAGACTGATGCTTACAGACCACCTTGTTTCTCTTTTGAAAAAGACACCACCAAGCGCCATTGATAAAGTTGTGTACTTGATTCAAGGAAAGCTTTACCCTGACTATGAAGGAATAGAGCTTGGTTTAGCAGAAAAAATGGTTCTACGCGCATTATCGCAATCCATTGCTGGTTTAGATATGGGCTCATTATCTAAAGCCTATAGAGAAACCGGGGATCTTGGAGATGCAGCTAGTAAAATTATAAGAGCAAAAAAGAACAAAAACCAAGTACCTCTTTTTCCGTCTGAGAAGATGACCGTAGAACGTGTATACTCGACTTTGGACAAAATAGCACGTACTGCAGGCTCAGGCTCCCAGGAATTAAAAATAAGATTTGTCAGCAGCCTTCTTAATGATTCAACAGCTAGAGAAGCTCGCTTTGTACTAAAGCTCATCATGGGTAAGCTTCGTCTTGGGATAGCAGATTACACTGTTATGGATGCGTTAGCTCTTGCCTTTACTGATAGCAAATCAAATCGATCGATTTTGGAAAATGCTTACAACGTTACTAGCGATCTAGGAAATATAGCAAAAATGTTAGCTGCAAATGGTATTGAGTCAGTTAAATCACTTCAAATAACTCTATACAAACCTATCAGACCGATGCTTGCAGAAAGAGTGGGAACAGCTGGAGAGGCTCTTGAGAGAATGACTGGATTAGCAGCTGCAGAATACAAACTAGATGGAGAAAGAGTTCAGATACACAAAGGAAACGAAAGAATAGAACTTTTTTCAAGGCGACTTGAGAAGATTACACATCACTTTCCAGATATTGTTGAAGCAATAGCCAGATCTCTCAAGTCAATAGAAGAGATAATTCTGGAAGGCGAAGTAGTAGCAGTTGATCTTCAGACTTTGGAACTTCTACCATTCCAGGAGCTTATGCACAGAAGAAGAAAACATGGAATACAAGAAGCAATGGAAGAATATCCTGTTATTCTAAATGTATTCGATGTTCTATATATCAATGGAAATGCTAAGATTTCTCTAACCTATATTAACAGAAGAGATCTGATTGAAAAAATCATAGTGCAACAGCATTCAAAGAACAAGAAATCTGACATTAATAAGATCAGACTTGTCCCGCAGACTATTGTAAAGAATCCAGAGCAGATAAGCGAATTTATGACTTCTGCCATACAAAGTGGTTGTGAAGGCCTTATGATAAAGCAATTAAATAGCATCTATAGAGCAGGAGCCAGAGAATACGCATGGATAAAATTAAAAAGAGAATACCAAAGTGAACTGGCCGATACGTTAGACTTGGTTATCGTAGGAGCACTCTATGGAAGAGGACGTAGGGTCGGAAAATACGGCGCGCTTCTGCTCGCTGCCTATGATTCCGCGTCAGATATATTCAGAAGTACCTGTAAGGTAGGAACTGGCTTTACAGATAAGGACTTGGAAGACCTCTATGTAACCCTAGAAAAACATAGGATCGAGCATAAACATGCGAGAGTTGACACTAGAATGGAAATGGATGTATGGTTTGAGCCGAAGATAGTAATTGAGGTCATAGCTTCTGAGGTGACTCTAAGTCCTTCTCATACTGCTGCAATGGCTTCGATCAGACAAAACTATGGATTAGCTCTTAGGTTCCCTAAATTCACCGGCAAGGTAAGAGACGATAAAAATCCTGAGGATGCTACAGACGTAACAGAGTTAATATCTATGTATAAACAACAACAAATGCAGTGAGTTTTATAACTTCATGAGAGTTAATATTTAATTTTTATATCGATGCAGAGGCTTGCAAAATACTGCTGAATGGCTATTTTTAGACTGAGCGCACCGACTTTGCAGGCACGCATCTAAGGTTGGCATTATGCCCATACTGGTAAGTCAGCAAATGGGACAGATAAAAATATTAAACACGGGACGAATGTCACTAGGGATGAGGTAATAGATATCAAATATATGCACGATTATCAAACGTTCTCATGTGAATAATAACGTATACTATTTAATGGACTGCCACAATATTGAAAGCTTTGTAGTTAAGATTTTGAGATATGAATATAGAGAATTATGAAGTTACCCCTGCCCTACTAGTAATAGACATGCAAAATGGCTTTGCTGCCGAGGGTGGGTCCTACGATGATTTGGGAATTGAAATTTCGATTTACAGAAAAGTAATAGACAAAGTTCGATACCTAGTTAATACATGTAGAAGGTTAAAAATTCCAATCTTTTATACACAAGCAGTACGTGAACCCTCTGGGATAGATCTTTTAACTAAGACCCACAAAATTTTGCCAAAATCCAGGGCAGAGCGTATAAAGAAGCCTATATGCATTATGCATTAGAGGTACATGGGACGCTAGGATCATCAATGAACTGAAGCCTGCTAACACGGATCATATAGTTATAAAGAGAAGGGATTCTGCCTTCCAAGATACAGAAATAGAAGTATGGTTGAAAAGCATAAAAGTAGATACACTTATCTTCTGCGGAATCGATACTGCAGTCAGTGTAGAATCATCTTTAAGAGACGGATTCAATAGAGGTTATGACGTAATTCTTATTTCTGACGCCACGACATCAATTAGCAAAAAGAAATATGAATCAACTCTTGATAACGTTAAGGGATACTACGGATTGGTTATGGATTCCAAAGAGTGTATCCATCATTTACAGATGTCAGAAAATAAATTAAAGTAGTACTAAATATATCTAAATATTTTTTATTGCACGAATTCTGTTTCTAACTCTACTTTTCCGGCAATGAAGAATATTGGTTCGAAATATTGTCATAAGTATGTGATATTGATGATTCAGACTAGTAATTCTGATTAGATTATAGCTAATAACATTGTTAAGCTACATGTCATCATGTTGTCATGGCTTAACTTTTGGATTCTTTTTATACATAGATTTTGAAAAATCCTTTAGTTGTATTTTTTGGTATGGACCGCAGATCCTAGTTTTTATCATAATGCGGTAGTAACTGCCGGATGACCCTTTTTAACCTCCAAATCCTGCCAGCTTACTGATAGATGTAAATATATCTAACAAGTCGCAACAGTCTTTTAGGACTAAATGTGCTCGATGACCGTATAGCAAGCCTTTTCAGTATACGTGGCATGATTCCAGTCTAAGTAAATGCACCATTGTCATGGTTTTGAATATCACGGGTAGTGGTTTTGACCGGGACAACGCAACACTGACAGATTCTCCTAAATAGCAATTCGAATCTTTTCTGATTTGATATTAACTTTCGGCTAGCCCCACTTCACACGTTTATTTATAGCCCAGTAGCTGAAATATTAATATTTCTTTTGCAAATTTTGATGATCCCTTAAGATAAACTATATAAATTGTAAATTTTATACGAATATTGTCAAGACTCGATACATATTAGCGGGCTAAAGTGTTCATTATGAATAATTCTCTAACAAAAACTAATTCTTAGTAGTCATTTAGTTCTTACTAGCTATAAGATGTATACACGATATGTATGTTACATGTTTAACAGATACTACTTATTTTCGTATTTCTTAAGAACTCGATGCTACAAACGATGGTGATGTTCACTAACAGAACAATAATGGTGGCTCTGTTTACCATCGCGATCGCCTCATCCCTTATAGCCTTAAGTGGTTTTGTAGGCTCTGCATACGCCGCAAAGAATGGAAAAATAACAAAAAATGATGCAAACCAATACGGTACAGTTCCAACCGTGGCTACGGGTAAAGACAACAAAGGCGACAACAATAGTGACAAGCTTCCAGCAGTATTGCGTTCAGGTGGTAGTTCTGACGATCAAAAATCGAAAAGTACAAATGCTGATGGTCCCAGCGCGGCCACAGGAGACACTTCCAGTATCTCTGCAAAGGACTTGAAGAGCTTATCCAAGTGTCAATCTGGAGCTGCAGCAGATGGTGATCTGACGCTAGCCGAAGTAAAGGACTGTTACAGTCAAGTGTTTTGACTAAAACAATACCAATACCTAATTTTTTTGATAACAACGCGGAAAATAAAATCTAATTTAAAATGGTGCAGACAAACTCAGTTTATATAGGAGCCAATGTGGACTGCCATATTGCAGGCACGGAGATATCCGTAGGCCGACCACCAGGGATGGTACAAACCTGGCCCACGCACTTATCATTGTGGAGATTGACTTATAGATACAAAGCAGTCAACTCGTTGATTAGAGTTAGATTCAATAAGTGGTGATGTTTTTCACATATCTATGTCAGAGAGTATTTATAGCCAGAGTGTCTTGAGCAATGCAATAATTAAGTTAGCAAATGCTTTTAGAGAAGCTGGATATAATCCTCCTAGTAAGATAGAAGTTGACTCTCAAACATTTGATAAGCTGTTGGCAGAAGCAATGGAACTATACAATATAGATAGTAAAATAGCAATCATAGAACGTAAATTCTCCATTGCTGATACGGTTGCAATAGTTGAAAAAATTCATCAATAAGCAATTAACACAATAGTAGTAGTTTTCCCTACACATCAAACAATCTAATACAACCTATCTGATTATATATTAAAAAAGCGAATTTATATACGGTATATTTAACCAGTGGGGTCGACAAGGAATCCGATCTGAAGACGGCCATACTATTGATACTCCCATTGCTGAGATCTTTGAGCAAGGTGACACTTATTTCATCTATATACCAAATAAGGATGCATAAGAAGCAATAAGGTGTTCCATCGATTTGCTATTGATATTGATATTGTATGCTTAAATACAATGCTCATATAACTATTTAACAGGATTGTATAAAACAAAATCTAAAGCGTTACCTATGGCATTATTTTTACTTGCATTATCTTGTTTATCTACTACTAGTATTTTTGATCAACAGCAACAACAAAACCAAGCACTAGTTAAACAGTATCGGACTGGATAGATATCTCTACTGCAAGAATGTGTTTAAATTTGACCTCTACATAGAATCTGGGCATGAACAGATCCAGCCAAATAGTGCAGCTTTGACTTCATAGGAACCGTTAATTCATGGCTGATTTCAGACTAAAATATAACTACATGTATCAGAAATACAAAAGTACAATACTTTTTAATAAAAATCTGATTCTATCTGGCATTGCTGCATTCTTTGCAGGAGCACTATTTGCTCAATTATACGCAGAGCAAGGACTTAATAATAATTTCTTAAACGCTTTGTATACTTTGTCTATTGAATACGGAGTATATATTCCATTATTTGTTATATTGTTCTACCTAGATAATAAAAATAGATATATTGATCCAATAACAGGTCACAAAAATTCTGCCCAAATAAAAAGTGATATCAAGAAACTTTTTGCAGCATTTTCGATTTCTGAATTAATTTATTCAGGATGTAAAATATTGGCTCAGTACTATTTACTACAACAAGATGTTGAACCTTATCAAGCTTCCATGTTGGCGGCCATACTTGCGTGGTTGGTTTTCCTAGTCTGTATTAATACAAGCATTAAGGCTGTAAATTTGTTTAAAAGATCTAGCAAATGACAATTTCGTTCAACCCTCTCCTGGATAAGTTATATCTCCTTTGGCAATACTATCCATGGACATTAGTATTTGCATGAGTCATCATTCGAGTAGACTATTAGATCAGACTTTCTAAACAAGGGAGATAACTAGTTATTTACTGAGTTATGCCATAAACTATTAAGCCTGCTGCTACCATTTGTACATGCACAATTAATTTAATCTAATTTTTCATTATTATTACTATTGATTGATGTCATTTTGCCTATTGCTTGACATAAAAAAGCGGTACATATATTTTCTTCATAGATATCTTCTTCTCTCATATTATGGATATTGATAGCGTGGTCAGAAATATCCTTCAACACGTCAGCTTCTGATCTACCTTCTGCTATGTAATTGCAATCTAATCCTGACTCCTTGCAAGATAGCTTAACCAAGAAGTCTTGCATTACTATTTATTAAAATGTTCACAACACGTTATACTAAGCTTACCTTTCTATAGCTGCGGTATTACTGGCTGGAAATTCATTAGTTCAAAGTGTTATATAAGCTCTGCACACAAGCAGTACATCATAAAAATTATTATTTTTTGACACTGGGATGGCTAACCAGATGGCATACCTTGTGAATCCCGAAATCCAGAGACAACTGTATTGGAGTCATAATTGAGTTAATCTGCATATGCTTTTTGATTAAATGTATGGGTAGGAACAATATAAGAGACAAAAGATGCGCACAGCATTACCAATATTATGGACCAACAGATTAAATTTAAACGGAAATTCTTACGATTTAGAAAGAAAATCATTCAGATAATATCTCCTCATATGATATAGAATACACTAATGCCAGATTACACGTCATTACAATCATACTAGTTTGTATAAACATAGTTATCATTCTTTGGTATGGAAGTTATGTTTAATTCAGTCAATCATGGTGATGGAAGATATGTATATGAAATATACGGAAAGGCAATGACCAATTTATTGAAGGAAAATAAAAAGCAGATATCTTATATCGAGAAAAAAAGTAGCTTCTTGCATGTTCAGGATAAACATTATAAGCCAATATTGTCTTGTTTTTAGTAGGTAAAACAATACAATTTTCATTTGAAATTAGCTTGAGGCAAAATATTTCTATAAATTACTGCAATGGCTGTTAAGATCAGAGGCGTTATATAAGAATGATCTACATGTACATCCAGTTCTCCAATTTCACAAAAATAGACAATATGTCTAAAAAGTGATTCCTAACTAATTGTCAATGGCTGAATCCAGCAAATAGAATGTAAGTCTGTGGATTAAAGCTTGCTAGTATGTTTTGTAATTCCTCGCTAGGATTACCATAAACATCAAATCTGCTGATCCTAGCTATATTGAAAATTTTTGGAAGTATTGTTTGGGATGCAACGCCATTATTGTGAGCAAGTACAGCGTCTGAGTTTATGTATCTTTCATGTACCATACACCTTGTCTGATTACTATTAAGATAAAACTGGTAATTTATCGTATTAGGTTCGGTAGCTTCAACCATTCTGCACATTTCCTGCACTAGTTTCTTGTACTCTTCTATTTTTCCTTCTTCTATAGTAAATTCTGCTCTAAACTCTATGTGACTATATTGCATTTTATATCTACGTATCTAAATAGCAAACTAACTCTTAAGCTACTTCCCTTTTTCGAAAACTATCTTGATAGAGATAGCTAAATGCAGGTTTCGTATTATATTAGTATACTTGACTCAAGAATAGTCTATGTACATTCTCTTGGGTTATATACAATTGTATACCTGTGCATTTTTGACAATAAAAAGTTGCTCGTGCAAATCAAATATCTGTATTTGTTCTATACGTTAACTACACGATGAGCAAGCAAATACTATAGGTATTCCACTTTTATCAATGGTATTCGTGAATTATTTTATAAAAATTGTCTCTTTCAGCTGGTATATAACCAATTTGTCTCACAGTATCAATAATCTTGCTAGCGGAAATTTCGGTGGAACGCGCCCCGGTGGCGCTTACTACCTCTTCATCAATGAGTGTTCCTCCAAAATCATCTGCACCATAGCAGAGGGCCAATTGTGCTAGCCCTGTACCATTTGTTAACCACGATGATTGTATGTGAGGGATTGAGTTGTAGAACATAATTCTGGATATTGCAATCATCTTCAATAATTTCCATCCACCCGATGAATATTTTATTTGACCTTCAGCTTGAATTGCAGTGTTATTGGGTTCGAAGTTCCATGGAATAAATGCCATAAACCCTCTTGTTTTTTGCTGTAGATCTACAATCTTCATGATATGCCTAGCAATCTGTTCATTATTTTCGACTGTCCCATACATCATTGTAGCAGAAGATTTCAAACCTATGCGGTGAGCTTCCTCCATTATTCTAAGCCATGCATCACTCTTTATTTTTAAAGGACTTATTATCGATTTTACATCATCATCAAGTATTTCTGCTCCGCCTCCAGGAAAAGAATCTAGACCAGCCAATTTCAATCTAGATAGAACCTCTTTTGTGCTACTTCTCTCAACCTTTGAAATCGTATCGATTTCAGATGGCGTTAGTCCATGAATTGCAATACCTGGACATTTGTGCTTTATTTCCCTGAAAATCTCTTCATAATAGCTAAGTTTGAGATCTGGATTATGTCCACCTTGTATCAATAATTGTGTTATATTATACCTTTGCTTGCAAGCTGATACACGATTTACTATTTCTTCCTTGCTACGTACATATCCCTCATCATGTCCTGGTGGACGATAAAATGCACAAAATTTGCAATAGGTAACGCACACATTAGTATAGTTTAAATTAATATTGTTTACGAATGTTGAAATATTATTAAAAAGTCTTTCCCTGATTGCATTGCCTACAAAACCAATCGAATGGATATCGTCTGACTCTAGTAAGCGAACGCAATCTTCAAGATGCAGATTATATTCATTTGAGTTAGCATCATTCAATACACGCTCTAAAATGTCTATTACATCGGATCTTTTGTTGACATATTCTAGCATGCGGCCAATATTACTCATGTTATTTTGATAACTCCAAAATTTGGTACCATATTATCTATTCTCTCCAGTAATAAATCTTCATAAAATAATGGCAATCAAGATTATGCAATATATCCATGATATATCCTCTTCTGATTATACTAAATATCTATCATATTAATAAAAAATTGATTCAATCGAATCGTCTTTATTTGTAAAAACCAACAGCCTACATTTCATGTATCCACAAAAAAGACAAAAAATATGTAACACTATTAGTTGACTATAAGGTCTGCAGACGATGAGCATCTATACCAAGGTTATTTTTATGCATATTCAAAGTACCGACGAGGAAGTGTTGAACAGATATCGATGATAAAATTGACTCCAGGTAGAATCGAATAACTAGAATTTTAATAAGATGTCTTTGTAGGATGGTTCTAACTTAAACCAGTAATGATAGCTTTAACGGTCCCAATCCAGGCCTTTTTATTCAGATTCCGGTTTATTCCTAAGAATTTACTTACAGCCAACCCATCGTAGAGAGCTATTAGTCCGCATGCTATAGCATCTGTACCTACATCTTTTCTAAAAAATCCTTTTTGAACTTGATGATCTAAATACTCCTTAACAACATTGAATATTCTTGTTCTTTGCTCATATAATATTCTCTGCAACTTTGGATTGCGGGATGATTCTGCTACTGTTTCAAAAAATACCTTTTCACTCCCACTCTTTTCCAGCTTGTGGAGGAATTCATTTTGTACAAGTTTTTAGTTTAGTCTATAGATATTGAATTTGCTATTATCATATTTACTAATCGTACCAGCTCATCATTTCCAATTGGTTTTTGAATATAGTTAATTTTACCTAGTTCTGGAAAGTGTTGACCTCGAAACTTCTCATAATATGCCTCTGAGGCTGTTATAAAAATTATATGTACAGTTTTATCAATCTCTCTTATCTTTTCACAAAGCTCAAATCCATTTAGTACAGGCATTTTGATATCAAGTAAAATCAAATCATAATGATTAGGCTTGAATTCTTGAATAGCTTTAACTGAATCTGTATATGATATGCATTCAAAGCCAGCATCTTCCAGTACAATTTGGTAAACCATACAAGTATCAGGCTCATCGTCGACTAGAAGTATTTTCTTTTTCTTTTGACTATGTAATTTTCCCTGTTGTCGCAACATTCTATATTGGTAATTGTCTATTGCCTGAAGGTTTACTTTCGTTATAATTTCATCATAATGTTTTGCATCGAAGGAATTGGATACCTCTTTAGATTGGTTGAAATAATGATCTCTTGAGATCTTGTTGCTAAGGTCATCCATCTCCTACAGAAACCACCATTGTTAGTTCTGTTAACTGAAATCGTTTATTTTACTTGTAGTAAAACAATTTTTTTATTTTTAAAACCTGCTGCTGATACGTGTAGGAATGATGGTCGAGCTTAAATGTTCCAATGTCTTTGTCTCCATGAGCGTATTAGCTGAGGATCTGATTTTACGCCTAATGCAATGCAATTCACATTCTTGACCCTCTGATCTGCTGTTCTTTTATTGTTTATTGTCCCCGAAGCAGATGGGTAAGCCATAGATGGCAGTTGCTACTGTGAAAGGATAGCTATACCGCCATCTAAGGACGCAAATACCAAAGATGACATAATAGACATAACCTTCAGGCCTGTCAATTTTCTTGTTGTCTAGGCATCCAAATATGAAAGATATTTCATAATAATTGGGTAGAGAATCTGAAGGTTTATACACATTATACTTATGTCTATACGCTGGCTATGAATACCATTGTGGAGAATAGTGGATACTATCTGCGTCTCAAATCCAGAAGCTAACTATACATACTTATTGTTTCAATTAAATATTGAAGGTTATGGCCTCTAGATTTAGATTGCTTTGTACGTATGGCTGTTTATTGTTCGTCATCGAATAATCGCTTATGCTCTTCCATCATGCATCTATTATATATAACATCTATACCATTTTGTTTTGCCTTCTTTTCTGCGTCTTCGTTGTATATTCCAATTTGCATCCAGATTACTCTGATTCCATCTTTGTTCTTAAGTACATCATCTACAACTGCGGGTATATCTTCTGACTTTCTAAATACATCAACAATGTCTACCCTTTCCCGGATAGCCGCAATACTTGGATATGCTTTTCTACCAAGAACTTCAGTTAGTGTGGGATTCACTGGTATAACATTATAGCCATGTTCAATAAGATACTTTGGTACTTGATGAGATGGCTTTTCTTCATTCTTTGACATGCCTACTACTGCAATATTTTTTAACTGATAGAATTCCTTTATCTCAGAATCTGAATGTGAATCTAGGCGCATATTAATGCTGATTACACATGTCTTTCATTGTCTATCTACATTTGCATTTGATCTCCAATTACAATCAATCCTTCACCGAATCCTGCTTCATATGAGTAAGTCTATTGATGATATTGCGTATTATGCACATGATTAGCGTGGACAGATAGAAGAAGAACCTAGATCTGCATAGGAGCAATGAGTAATACAGTAAAGGAGGAGCCTTCATCTGCAACGTTTGTGACTATTGTCTTTGTTCAGATATTAACTAGACGGCTATGACTGAAACTAATTGGATCACCTGACTTGCTGACTAAGAAAGATGCCCACTTTTTTTATTTGAAAGCTACCTTATCTCGCCATTTTTAGGAGCAGGGGATAGATACAATTTCACTGGCTGATGTTTGCTATTTTCTAAGTAGTTTAAAAGCGTGATCGCCAGTACCTGTTCTGAAGTAATATGTTATCCATAGAAGTGCAAGCGGTTCTAGAAGTCTAGCGCCATATATTCCTCCAATGTCTATTGTTTCCCAACCAAATTTTGTGAGTATATCTACTACAACTTTTTTGGCTTCATCATCATTTCCGCATATAAACATGGTAGGCGGCCCACCAGGAAAATTTGGATGCACCATATGAGGATTTCCAACTATATTAAATGCTTTTACAACCTTAGAATTAGGCAGCATACGTTGAATAGCCTCACCAGCTGAGTCTGTATAACCTACTGCTAGCCTTGGTGCCGTCCCTTCAGAAAAGTCTAACGGATTAGTAACATCAACAACAATTTTTCCGGCAAAATTCTTAGGATCGACCATTCTAACAGCATCAGCAGTTCCGGCCCATGAAGTTGCTAGCACATTTAGTTCTCCATACGATGCTGCTTCAGTAAATGTTCCCGATGATGCTCTTCCTTCCTTGCCATGCTTGTCTATCCATTCAGATACTTTCTTTTGATTTGGGTCACGTGATCCGATCTTAACTGTATGTCCAAGTTCAATAAAACCATCAGCCAGTCTCCGTCCTACATCTCCAGATCCTATTATTCCAATTTTCATGCTATCTCTTCTTCTGTTTGTATGTGAGTCACTATTATGTTTTAGAACCTCTTAATTGTTATTTTTAGTTTCATCTTCTAGACCATATTCATCATCCTCATTTTTTCCATCTCTACAATTCTTTTCTAAAAATCTACAGCATAGTCAACCAAAGTAGCATTGTTAATAGATTACCTTCATAGAATAACAATGTAGCTTGTAATAATGCCATCCTGACGATTCCATCCTTTCAGGTATTAGGATATGTGAAAGGCAGCCTAGATCATTTGTACAATTGGTTAATTATCGATTAAATAAGAAATAAATGATATGATTCGCACGCAATCGAACTTTCTGGGAGCATCCTCGAGTCAGTGTCTAGTAAACTATCATTATGATCATTTTGGTAATTGTCGCTATCAATGCTGATTAGCATTGTACGGTCCATTCTTTAGTATGCGAACATCTTTGTTCGAATATTAACTGTACGGCTATGACTGAAACTAATTACATAAAATAAATCACAAAATTATAAATACCATAGATATCGGTGACATGCATGTTCAATAAACATACAACAACATTATATGCAGCAGTCATTGCAACAGTACTTGTTGCCTCTATGTTCGCTATTAGTTTTGTACAACAACAAGCTGCAGCACAAGGTAATCAGACGACTGGAGGCGCTGGTGGCACTAATCAGAGCGGTACTAACTCAACGAGCAGCGGGGCAGCAACTGGTAGTTCGCCCACTGGTGCTAGCAGCGGTCCGACTTATTAGTTACATTGGATCAACCAGATCTGAAGAGTACACCTCCTATACCCATATCTTTTATTTGGAAGCTACATTTTTAGACTAACGGTCATTTATGTTCAATACTATCATGGTATACAATCATACTTGTATGAAATATTATTTGATATAGTCCTAATCATTTCTCTATTGCTACTTTTCCAATCTCTCAAGTTATGCTCTGCTCGAGTGTTATTATCACTTGACGGCTTTTCCTCTCTGGATAGAATACGTCGAAGACCAAAATGGAGTAAGAACTGTACTAAAACAAATGGTCTGCTATAGGTAATCGCATATAATTTTGATGCACTCACTGTTACTAATATGAGATATAGACAGCATACTATAGAATCCTCTTATACATGCGAAGAATCCGCTGAGTCGTTTGATAGTCGAGAAGAGCTTTACGATCATATTCATCAGATGCATGGAACATAATATTGAATTGCAAATAGTAATTCTTGGTATACCACTAGTGTATCGCAATATTTCATATCTACGGCACTTACATGATCACAGTATAATCATTACTATTGTATCTGCAAAATTTGATAATTTTGGCTATACGCAACGTAATATGACAACTGCTACATGGCAAATGGCAAATTCAAATGGTTGATTTAAGAATGGTAAATATAGAAGGCAGTATAATGTTGTCTTTCATTAGTTCCATGAACTCATTTCTGTTGGGTCTATGACATAAGAGGGTTTAATGAGCTATTATATCATTCGAAGGCATGTATAGATATTAACTACTGGAAAATTATGAGTACATAAAGATCTGACATACAAGTTTTGGACTATTAGCTCCAAGATTTAGTATTTAGCCATACTCCTTATATGCTCTAGAGTATTTCTCCACTTCTTATAATGTGATAGAATACTTCTGTAGAGTCCCTGTTACTATTTTAATCCTAGCGCGTCTTTCAGATCTATTTCGTGATCTTGTTCCTGTGCTATAATATCTCTTAATGCCTCGGAGAGAGCGAATTCGCCCGCGTACTCTGCCTGACGGATTCTCTCTCTGTAATTTTTAATAGTCTCTTGTTCAGCTCTCAGGTCAATCTCACGCATGGTCTTTGAATCCTGGGAAAACTCGGCCTCTTTGCCTTTTATGGTTGGATCTGCTCAGAGTAGTCGATCTGCTTTGCGACCTCTAATGCGTGTGCTAATTCCTGTGATGCGTGCACCTTTAACTGCTCAGCAATATCTCCATATTCGGCGCCTTTCAAAGTAGAACTGAAGACCACATATTGGATAATTGCTTTGTACTCCCTTGCGAGATCTTCATTCAGTCCTCTAATTATTTCGTCTTTAGTAGAAGACGACGTACCTTCAGCGTCAGCTGCTTCAGAATTTTTTGACATGGATTTACGTCTATTTACATCTTCTTATAGTTATCTAGGTGAACTGACGTGTTATGTTGGCCGCTTTGCCCGGCGCCCAAAGTTATGTTATTGCAGAAGAAGAAGGAGAAATACCCGTATCGCTTGTATCGCTTGAACCTCGCCCTCTGGTTCGTACCTCCGGTCTTCCAAATTGTTCTGATATTGTTTTGTACATCTTTAATTCTTGAGTAGATAAAGGTCTGATCTTTTTCATGGCTTCTTCGAAGTGATTCATGTGAATTCTTAATTCTTGTAGATGTTTATCTGACTCATTTGGATTCGGATATTTTGATACGTACTCTCGTAAAGCTAGCATAACCGCAGCAGATGAAAGCGATGCAATATCCGCACCAGTATAACCATCTGTATGATCTGCTAATTCTTCTATAGCAACATCTTCAGCTAGTGGTTTTTTTCTTGTATGGATTCTTATAATCTGTACCCTTGAATCTCGGTTAGGAGGAGGAACATACAGCAACCTATCAAACCTTCCTGGCCTTAACAATGCCGGATCTATAATATCAGGTCTGTTAGTCGCAGCAATGACTATTACGTTAGTCAATATTTCAAGTCCGTCTAGTTCAGTTAATAATTGGCTTATGAGTCTCTCAGTCACATGAGAGTCTCCGCCACCTAATCCTCCTCCTCTTATTGGTGCAATAGCGTCTATTTCATCAAAGAAAATAATGCAAGGTGCTGCCTGCCTGGCTTTTCTAAAAATTTCTCTAACTCCCTTTTCTGATTCCCCTACCCATTTTGATAGCAATTCTGGACCTTTTATACTAATGAAATTAGCTTCACTTTCATTTGCAGCAG
>JBKPMK010000301.1:0-7938 GCA_046732115.1 Thermoproteota archaeon | reverse complement strand
CTTATTTTAAAAATCATATCCTTGTTAAATAGCGTTGATAGATATCACCTTTCAAACTTTTTTGATAAATATGTTGATGAGAAAGGTAATCTATACGTTAGGTTGGATAAACAGAGAATCTGTAAGGGAAGGATTTCTCTTTCTGATATGGATTCTATTAGAATTCGATTCAGACCAATCAAAAGATATAAACCTAGCAGTAATTTACAGAATTACAGGGTGCTCTTGGCTTTAGGCGAGTAGACCTTTGCATATATTCCAGTGATTACGTAGAAATCACTAAAATGGCAAAAAATTTAGCAATCGAGGTACTAGGATTTGGCTATAATAATACCAAAATAGAAGGAAAAAATATCATTTACCGTGTTAATGCGAAACTGCTTTCTTCATCAGTAATAATCGACCATCCATATCTTGTTATTTCTGAAAACATTAATGAGCTACAGTCTTCTACTCCTTCTTCTCCTATAGACCTTTTTGTTATTAGAGATCTTCAAAGAGTTGATAATACATTGAAAAAGAAAGTAAAAAGTGGGATGGGATTGGAAGTAAACCTAGCTAATGTTCGTAAAATGTCTGGATGGCAGGTTGGAAAATGGCTAAATCAAATAAGAAAATTCTATAAATTTTGTAAAACGAGCGATTGTCAATTTATTTTTTCTAGCGGTGCAAGTTCAGTTTTGGAAATGATTTCTGGTCCTTCCCTTGATGCCTTATTAAAAATTTGTGATATAGAGCCAGAATTTTACTGGCTGGAACTTGGAGATTGGATTGAGTCTAAATGCCATAGAAGGTGATTATGTATGCTTAAGAGACGAGATAAACGTCGCTATCTAGCAGTATTGCATAATGGGCAGATGGGTGGGATTGAAATAGTCGATCTAATTAAAAAAAGAAATTCTGAACTTTTTGGTCACATAGTGACTGAAAGATCGTCTTTACGTTTTATTCAATCTCAAACAAAAAACAATATAATAATTAGCTGTAAAATAAAAGGTCTTGATAACTTATTGATTACTATAGCCTTCACAGATCCTCCTCTTGTGACGCTCCATATATCAGGAACTTTAAAAAGATTACGCAGAGGATGTCTTAGTAAAGAATTAACTAACAGAACTTAGATTCACTAAAATTGTAATATTAATGAGGAGTATTTTGGTGATGAGGATATAGATTCCAAGTCTTTTAAGATGGACTTGACGGATTATGCAAAGAGAATAGGAAAGAGTGGAGTTTCAATTCTAGGTGATATAGGTGCTTTTAACCACAAGTTAAAGTATGATGAACTTGTTGATTATGAATTATCATTGTCAACAAGACACGAAGATGGTATTGCTTTGAAAGGATTTTGTTTATATCATCAAAATGACTTTAGCAGCTTATCAGATGAGCAGAAACAAAAGTTAATCGAGCATCATGGTATAGCTCTGAAAGTAATAAAAACCCAATAAAAATTTCTTAAAAGATTGTGTCTGTGTTTAATGCAGTCAAATTGGTTGCATACATCTAATTTAAGTTAGCGATATTCTCGCAATATTCCAGAGCTGTGAAAACATATATTATCTGCCATGATTTCCAATTTGGTATGCAGTATGGAGTTTGAAACACCAATTTTGCATGCTAAACATCTAATGGGACTTTCCTATGCTGCAGACAAAAATAGTTGTACTACTATTTTTGCAACATCAAATAGTACAGACCGTTTAAGCAAACCATTGCTTAGTAGATTCACTGTTTTTGAAATCCCTGAATACTCTTATCCCGAGTTTGAAGCAATATCTGTCAGAATTATTAAAAAACTGCCCCGGAACACAGTAATACAGATAGCCTCATCAGTATGGAAAACTGGGAGCAGAGATATTAGAGATGTCTTGAAGATTGCCAAGTTATGTAGGCCATCGGATGGAGAGGAAGAGATAACTAGACTCATACCTATACATAAGAAATACCATAGAACTGGTAATGACTACAATTACCTTATGCTGCCCCGAACTTCTGATTTTGGGGAAACTAGAAGTAAAACTAGCTAAATCTTGCATATACAAGATTCTTATCTTAGCATATTCTTTTGTTCGCGTTACGCATGTTTAGCTTTTTTCTGCTCCTTTCTATCTTTCAGATAATCAATAAATAATGTGGTAAACGCTCCCACTGCGCCACCGGCGAGAATCACTATTGGGGTTCCGTATGTATTCCAAAAGGCCATGAATTTTTCATTAACAGTCAAGGGCGGTATTACCTTTAATGTTAAATTTGCTTTGCCAGTTATATAGCCAATTGTTGGATATTTTTTGGCTACTTGAAACTCTGGATCTCCAAGTCCAGTTACTGTATCATTAAACATAGGTAATTTTGATGATGTTGTTTGTATTAATAATGAAGCCACAAACGGTATCGTATATACGCCTACTGGAGTTTGTGGAGAAACCTTTACCTTAAATAGTGGAGGTTGAATTTTCTCGGTATATACACTTAAGCCGTTAGAACTATAATATGTACCATTATCGAACTTTAAACTCGTAACATTATTAGAAAGTGGCGTTTATACCTCAGACGGAATTAAGTTCTCTTCTCCTTGTCTTATGACTACATCCTTTGGATGTGTTAACGTAGATATGGTAGCAAGAGGAATACCTACCCAACTCGTGAAATCCCTATCTTCATTTGATTTGAAGGATTCTGCTGTATAAAATGACAAGCCGTAGCTGCTGGGAGAATGTATATAATCTAGATCTAATCGCAGTTTAACATATCCTGGACCTACAAGAGGACCGCCAAAAGATTCAGTATAGTTTGTTTTAGAGTATATTAGTGAGCGGGTGCCTGTTGATGATAATTCGTACAGATACTGACTCCATTTTCCATTATTTTCTTCTATATAAAAGTTGTAATTAGCTCCATTATATCCTGAATTTTCAGGAAGTGAAACAATAGCAATAAGCATGCCATATCTAATATGTTTCAGAGGTTGATTATATATGGAAGCATTTTCCGAATTTGATGCTAACCAAAATGTGGCGTCTAGAGTTTTTCCATCACTATCATAATCTATTGCCAGTATGTTTGCATAGTCAGACCTCAGACGAGTACTATCATTACCGTAAGTTTGAACCCAATCATTTTTCTGATTGCTCATTGGCGCATCAGTTATCATAACTTGGTCAAACGCAGGCGATGCAGCAAAAGCATTATGAAAAAGCGAATTGGAGATCAATAATGGTGACAATAATAACATAGAAATAAAAACAAACGCTAGAGACGAGTATTTTTGTATCTGTAAATCCGTATTATATAGCCCCTTATATACCCCATATCATATCAGATGTAGATAAGGTTTTATCATGCTTTTGGTTAAGAGGCACATTTCAGAAGTAATTGAAATGCAGATAAAACATGACTAATTCGTCAGATATCAACTGTGGAATACCATATATAACAAGCATAGACTGTTCCATTTCATTCCGTGACGCAAATTGTGATTTGGATCCAGACTTACGGCTAATAAGAGGAATATAATACCATCGTCTTTTCAAATACAGGGTTTAATTGCATCTCCATGCCGATCAGAATCATTAGCAGCTAACATAGTTCTGCTAGTGGCAGTAGTGATGCTTTGCATGATGATGGCGATTATACCCTCATTGATAATGCAAATCTATCACATATGAATTATCAATGAATTTTAAAATAATGAATGAATTCATGATGCAGGATTAACCCGAAATCAAATCATATAGAAAATAAATTTTCCTATTTAAATTTGTCAGCTTGAAAGAGTCTTGCAAAATCATGGTAAAATATATTTCTACACTGCAACGAATTCATTTGGCATAGATTTACTGTGTTATTTTGTTGCAGTAGAATCTGTGATCTGTCTTCTTCAATCTGTTTGATATAATATAATGCCAAACCATGTTCAGCACCAGCTACTATCAAACCTTTATTTATGGCAGTATCATATGCTACAATAATTTCAATAGGATAATTCCATCCATTTTTCAATCTCTCGATACATTCCTGAACTTTGTTATGTGAGGGTAACTCTGCTGGATCATATAAGAATTCATTTATGTATTCGCTAAACTGGAAGTTGGCAGTGGTATTGGTATATTGATGATAGCTACTGCTACCTGACTTGTACCATACTAAATAGTATTTGCAGAGTTTTTCAAGATCAGCTGGTTCTATTATCTGACTAACATTACATACTCCAATTCCTTTGTACCTATTCCTTACAATGGTATCGTTGTGTATCGATTCAATGGATTCCTTTATCTTATTTGGAGGAAATATTTTATCATTCCTTGGAATAAAAAAATCTATAAGATCATAAGTTTCCAATATATTGGGCAATTATCAGATTTGGCTTATAACTTTATTTTTGAATAAACTTTGACTACTGGTAAGGTAGTCTATGGTGAGCCAATATATTTCTCGATTACGATCCGAGACAACGGTTACTAATTTAAATGTGCCGTGTCTTATGTAACGTACTTGTTATCTTCGCAGTGTATTACGTTATTCGATCATTGATTTTGGTAATCAATGTACCAAGAGTAACCAGTCAGAAATCGCAAGGATATTGCAAGTTGAAAAATCTATTGTTTGTAGGGATATCGCATATCTTAGACAGCAATCCAAAGATGCTATAGACAGTGCCTTATTTTATTGAAATTAAAAAGCAGGAGCAGCAGAAAAGGACAGACGCAAATTCAAAGAGCACTTCAATGGAACAGACAACCTACACGATGTCATCTACAACCAATAAGGTCTTCTAGCCAGTAGCTAGACAATGAATGGCTATTCGGAGGATATAACTATTAGAAATCACTGTCTTATACATTTCCCTGTTAACAAGCAAGACAATTGATAGCGCTTTGAACTATATCAGAAGTAAGCAATCACATCACCAAAAGAAACACTCGTCCTTAGATTCAACCAATGATATTTACAATTTTATGTAGTCTTCTTCCATTTTCTCCGCCATCTTTTTACGTAAAGCAAATGCAACAATCATAGTCCCTGCAAACGTGGCAGACCAATAGAGCCACAAATCATTTACCATACCTGATACCAATGCAGGTGCTAATGAACGAGCTGGATTCATAGAAGCACCAGAGATAGAAGAGAATAAGACTATATCAAGAACAACAATTCCACCTATTGCTATCCCGCTAAATCCTCTCAAACCTTTAGTATACACTACTGCCAGAATTACAGCCATCAATAACGCTGAGGCCAAGACTTCAGTTCCAAATACTAGTGAAATTGGATACACATAATTGAAACTATTTATGCCTAAATGAGCTCCAATTATCTCTGCAGCAAAATAATACAATATTTGATTGAGTCTGATATGTCCTGTGATGATATAGCCTACTGTAACAGCAGGATTAAAATGCGCCATAGATTTCTTTCCAAAAACCCTACTACAGGAGAGCAACCAGTATACACAAAACTCTACTTTTATTATTTTTATATCAATGCATAAATCGACTAACCTGATATAATTATATGAGCATTACAATAATCGCTGCTGCAGCCATCGTTGCAATAGTATTTTTATTATCTGCATATGATCAGTATTCTAATAATAATATTATACCAACAACAGCATTAGCACAATCCGTTACAGATGATAATGGAGTAATTATGTATTACTACCCCTTCTTACAGCGTAGTGTATACAATCCATTAATTTTAGCTAGTGGTGGCAATCTAAGCAGCACTTTATCAACACTGCTATTTGGCTTTTGAATAACGCAATAGATAAAGAACAAGCAAGATATTCTATTTGGGAATATACTTTTACATGGCCATGGTATGGTAGCATAGATCCTCCATACTATTCCGCACATACACAAGCAGTAGGAATAGTTGTTTTAGCTCATGCTTATGATTTAACTGGTAACCAAGCTTACATAGATAAAGCACATAAGGCATTTCAAGCATTACTTGTTGACTATGATAATGGAGCAGCAACAACTAGCGAAGATCATGGCAAATCCCTATTTTTTCATGAACTAGCAAAGCCAGGATTTGAAAAGACATGCATATTAAATGGTCAAACAGGCTCACTATTCAATATATGGCAGTATTATCAGCTAACCAATGATCCTCAAGCAAAAATAATATTTGATAAAGGAATAAACTACCTCAAACATCATTACGAAAGTATGATGCTGGAAGCTGGTCGCTTTATGATCAGACGACCTCTCATCACAGGAAGAAAAAAGACCTCGTTACAAGGCTTCCATTATACAGTTCACGTATGACAGGTTACAAATGGATATGTTCTGAGTGTTGGGATAGAGCGTATAGATCATTACATCATCATCAAACAAACTAAAATAATTATCATAGTGAGATTTTTCTCACTAGTATTCGTTTAATGAAAATGTTAGAAGACAACATATGCAAATAATAAATTTTGTATTAAGAAATGGAAGAGAAACAGCACATATTCTTCCTTTTGACAACAAGCTTGGTAGATGTGTAAACGTCGTAATCAAGAAGCGACGTTGTGTTGTTGGGGGAGTACAGCTGAAATCATTTCTAGTCGTCAAAGTATCGATCAACCACCAATTTTTGAATAGTCTGTAGAATCTCAATCGCTTCCCCGCAAACTAGGAAATTCGGCTAGATAGCGTAAGTCTCTGGCCCCGTATGATAAAGAAAAGTACAGAGAAATGATACTTGATGCAGCAGAAACAGTTCTAGGATTTTCGGTTTCGATAGGATAACTTACGACAGCCCCAAGAGAAATAATGGGCGATGGAAGTGGAGGTGGTATGAAGACTAAGAGAGCCAAAGAGTAAGAGACATAGAAGCTGAGATGCTTTAATGTGAGATGTACAAATTAAAACGTGCTTATTTGCTGTTTAGTTCTTCTTGCATTGTATATCTGCACCTTGTTGTTCCAGTTGATGAATACTAATTATTGTCAAATATAACTCAATCTAGTTAACAACGCATCCACAAAATGAGAGGCAGCTGGACTATGCGTCGGGGTAGATTATCATAGATTTGCCAAATAATTTGTCATAATGCATATATTTCAATCGATCGAATGTATTTTTATCATTATCTTATGACCTAAATATGCTATTTATATTGAATGATACTGTTTAAATTAAGTGATTGACAACAAGTACTCTAATCGTATATGTCTATTACCCATACCATATCACTGAAGGTACGTGAAGCCTATACTAGGGATGTGGGCCGTGGAATTGCTCGAATTGACCATGATTCCATGTACTCCCTAAACGCATCTACTGGCGATGTTATTGAGATAAAAGGAAAAGATAGAAGAACGGTTTCCAAGTGTTTACCACTTTATCCTTCGGACGAAGGCAAGGGAATAATCAAAGGAGATGGCCTTGTAAGGAATAATGCAGGGGTCGCTATAGATGACACAGTCGTTGTAAGAAAAATCAAAGCGGTTCCAGCTGAGAAAGTTATAGTTGCTCCTTTGGAGGCAATACCTCCTATTGATGAACGATATTTAGCTGATGCTCTTGAAAGTGTTCCTCTTATTAAGGGAGACAATGTAATGGTTCCTTATTTCGGTGGTAGGCTTACATTCCAAGTAATAGGCGTAACTCCAGCTGCAGATGCAGTCCTAGTAACCCAAAAGACAATATTTCATATCGCCAATATCGAAGACGCACTTAGTGATAAGACCACACAGGTTACATACGAGGACATTGGTGGATTAAAAGAAGAGATCCAAAAAGTTCGAGAAATGATTGAACTTCCATTAAGACACCAAGAGATTTTTGAAAAGCTGGGTATTGAAGCACCAAAGGGTGTATTACTGTATGGTCCTCCTGGTACTGGAAAGACGTTGTTAGCAAAGGCAGTGGCTAATGAAACAAATGCGAGCTTTTATTCTATAGGCGGTCCAGAGATAATGAGCAAATTCTATGGTGAATC
>JBKPMK010000300.1:0-2768 GCA_046732115.1 Thermoproteota archaeon | reverse complement strand
AGAGCTATCACAGTAGCTACTTCTTGCAAATCATTTGAAGCAGCTGACGCATCAGCTTGGAATTTAAGCGTACGTACTTCTAGCTGTATTACCTGTTCAGCAAATGGTATAATAAAATGTAATCCTTCTCCTAGTACTCTTTTTTCAACAGCACCAACATATAGAACAACTCCTCTGTGTCCTGCTTGTACAATGACAACAGATTCAGACAGTATAACTATAATAATAATAAAAGTAATTATTGCTGCTAGGATTTTTAACTTATTTTTTTGTAACGAGGGTAAAACTGGCATTGTAGATGGGCTTTGCGTTGCTTGTCTAGGAATGTTAGCATATATGTCTTCGCGTTTTTGTATCCTGTTGCGTCTGCTTTGAATTATCCGGTTTGTTATAATGGCTCCTGCAAGGAGTATGACAATGAGGATTACTGCTCTAGTAACGTCTATTACGCTCAATGCCTATTCACTTTTTATAATTGCAATTTAAAGCCTCTCTTTAATTAGAAATCAATTAGCTCTAAGCATCGCAGTATGACGTGCATCGTACTTTGAGAGTCTCTTACCAAGATAATCTATATTTTCTTGCCAGCTCGGCTTACATAAAAGCTGAACGTCTTGTGCTGGTCACATCGCAAGTAGTATATCTGATATACCTTTAGAATCTGTTAGTTCTTGAATGTGTTTGAATGTGCATTTTTCGGTATGACATATTCCTGTCGCGTCCCTTCACGCAGTGTGATAAACTCTTGTATACCGTTATAATATTGCCTGTACCTTTCAAGTACTTCGTCTTTATCCCTTTCTGAATTAGATTGTTCCAGTCTGTCCTGATAAGAAGAGACAATGGGAATATTATCTTACAGGTTTTCGTAAAATGTTTATTGTTATATAAACTGAATGTGCAGAACGTTGGTTGAAAGTAAGCCAACGTTGGCCAAATGTCTTCTCATGTCTAAAGGCGAGCAACTAGTCATGCCAACCTAACTGATAACACATAACAACAATGATAGTCAAGTGGAAAATAATAATATTGAAGCTATTCTACTAAAGCGCATCGAAGAACATCTAGGCTCACGATACAGACAGCTGCTAAGACTCACAAAGATTGTTATCGGCGTTACGTCATTTAAAACAACTAGCAAAGCAGATAAGAGTTAATAGATGCAGGAGGAATCTACGGCGTCAATAGTTAATTTAAAAGCGTCGTCAGAGCAGGAATAATTCCTGCTCTTTTATTATTCTTATCGCTTTAGGTCTACCCTGTAGCTATTGTCATTTGCTCATCGTCATATTTCCTCCGCTACCACTTGGCAGAGGAGTAATCTCATTAACACCAATTACAACTGTTGTTGTTGGCTGTAGCTTTATCTCGCTAGTAGTTGGATTTTGTATAGCTATGTCTGTAATGATCTGTCCTGGTTTAGAGGGAATGTCTACATGATATATGCACAGTTTTCCTGGAGTGGATAATGGCTTAACAAATTCAAGGTCTGCTGGTGTCAGATTTGGAGCTTGGCCTATCAATATCTTTAGTGGACTTGTATTACTCGCATCACAAGGAAGCTTTGCGGCTATATGCCCGTTTGTTATCATATAAGGTGTAGAATCGTAAAGATGTATGTAGTCATTAGCGGGGATGGTTTTGCCTTCTAAAAGTATTGCTTGTGAATCTCTAACAACGTTTTTTTGTTGCTGACCACCTTGTGCATTTGCAATATTGTATGTACTGCTGGTCGTGAATATCAATGCTCCTGCAACAAAAACTATTATTATTGCAGCAACCTGAAGTCTATTGTTGTTTTGTCTCATGATCATTGTCCAAAAAGCAGCCTTATTAAACCTTAACTAACTACACAGCTAACATCGTTAGAATACGATGCACTTGTAATAGAGTCTAAGTGTTCTTGACTTTCAAAATAAAGATGGTCATCGTCTACTTAGGCTGTATATTACTGGCGATACATTGGTATTTGATTCCATCAAGGAAATTCCCCGACGCTATTCTGATATTGATCTCGCATTACTTCCTTGGTGGAACTACAGTGTGGGAATTATGCTTACAATCGACGGAAAAGACGGTGTTGAAATGTTTAGGATATTAATCCAAATAGCGCCATTCCTATTCATTATAATGATTATGACGTTTTTAAATCAACACTCGAGGACTTTCAAATGCAAATTAGAGAGGCGGGACTTGAAGATCGAATACATTTTGAAGTAAGCAGCAAAAACAACAAGAAGGATAATAATAGTAATAACATCTAACATAATTCGCTATATCGCAGTACACTAAAAAATTGGCTAGTCTTTTTTGGTACATGATTCTTATTATTGGCGACTTCATAGCGTACAGTTCTAATAGAAGCCTACTGATACAATTGAATCTTGTGACGATATTATAAATCGTCATATAGTCTCCTTTTATTCTCGTGGAACGCATTTCATTGCGGAGCGGGCCCGTCGGTTTCCGCTACAAAAATAGGATTCTGATATAGAGATTATTGTACGTGTTTTAAGTGTTTTTGACCCATCATATACGGAGATAGTTTGATAGATAGAATATTGCTCTTAGATAAATAATATTGTAGGAACTTTTCTTGTGATGGTCGCTTTTTAATGGAAAATATCCATATTCTGGCACAAGAACTATAGAATTCCATATAATATCTTTATGCTTTATGTTGAAGAATATAATTCACATATGAACAACCAAAAAACGATGTTGGCTTTTGTTGCAATTGTAGCAGTCATAGGACTAATAGGAGCAGT
>JBKPMK010000299.1:0-3071 GCA_046732115.1 Thermoproteota archaeon | reverse complement strand
TCATATCGTTTAACTGTTAACAAGAGTATATCGTAGTGTAAAATTATTTTTAGATGATTTGCTGTTATAGTGGAGTAGTATTGACACCCAAAGTCTGTAATCAAAGCAGATAATTCTTTTATAATTGTCAGTTTGCATTCTCCACATGAAATCAAGAGCTAAGCCAAATATTATTATATTTTTAGTATTTTCGGCTATAGTCTTGACAACATCATCAATTATACTTCAATACGGATATTCACAAACAAATACATCATCACAAACAAATACATCATCACCTGCTGGTGGAATTTCAGTACTCAACTCATCTTCATTTAGAGATGACACTGGAGCATATCATATTGTTGGCGAAGTGAAAAATAACTCTCCGACAGGTTCGATGAATTATGTGAAAATAGTATCTACCTTATACGACAAGCTTGGATTACGAGAAAACGTAGTTGACATACCATACGATATGATCAGTAGTGTTAGGATTGACAAAGGAGTATTTTCATCCAATATTATATTCAAAGCTCCAGGGCTCATAATATAGAGGTAAGCTAGACAAAATGATGGAAGGGTATGGAGATAACAGTGGTCTAGCAGATGAAGAGGGAATAATAACTGCAATTCCCAAAAACAAGGCGGAGGATCTATTAGAGGTAATAAGAAATGGAATGGATAAAGATAGGGAAGTATACCGTCATAGAGAGCAGCAGCAACAACAATAATCATCGATTGCCGATGAGCTAATTAAATTAGCTAACCTCAAAGAGAAAGGAATAATTTCAGAAGATGAGTTTCAGCAAATGAAACAAGATTTGATAAAGAAGAAAATATGATCACCAGAGCGTTAATACTTCTTATCATTATTGGTTCGTTTGTTCACAGGTAAGAAATATTAGTTTATGATCTGTGGATAGAAATGATGTCTCAGGATTTCTTAAATGACAAATTAACAGAAAATATTAGTATAGCCTGTATAGTTGTGAATTAGTTAGTTTGTCCGTTCCTACAATACTATCAGGACCGATACTTCGAAGAGCAGAACCAGATAGGGTTTGCATATGGATTACCACCAGTAAGCCGGCAACGGTGAAAGCTCACATCTATCGACTGAGTGATTTAAAAAATAATAATAATGTTGGTATCGGTATTGGTACCACAAAGACGCTTAGATTAGGACAAATGCTGCATGTTGCGCTAGTTATGGCTCTACCTGTCAACAGTAACAAAAGAGATAATGATCATGACAGATTTCCTGATGATGAAATTCTTGCATACGATATAGAAATTTTTCTTGATGATAGTAGTCAGGTAATGAGATTAAATGACCTGGGATTACTGACAGGTGAAAGCAGTATTGCTTATAACCAAATAAGCATTCCATTGCCAACTTTCATTTTATCTGGAAATGATCATGCACCCTCTACCATACTACATGGTTCATGTAGAAAGCTGCATGCAGAGGGTGAAGACTGTCTTGCGGCAGCAGACGAGATAATAGGAGCGTCTGTTGAAGATATAATTAAAAGGCCAAGAGCACTCTTTTTGACAGGTGATCAGATCTATGCTGATGATGTCGCAATGCCACTTATAAAATACATAGCCAAATTTGGGATCGAATTGCTTGGATCGGAGGAGCAAATTCATGGTGTAAATAAGAAATTAACAGAAATAGGAATAGGAGAACGCCAACAAATAGTGAAGGACCGTGCAAAGTTTACATCCCAGAAAGCAGGCAATCATTTACTTAGCTTTGGCGAATTTGCAGCTATGTATTTGCTTGCTTGGAATACTCAGAATTGGCCTGACATAATTCATGAAGGTGCCGATGTGTTGACCAATAACGACAGCAACAATAACAAAACAGACCATGAGGACATCTATCGCAAGCAACTAGACCATTTGAAACGCGCCTATCACATGCTACCAAAAGTTAGGAGGGTTCTAGCCAATATCCCTACATACATGATTTTTGATGATCATGACATTACTGATGACTGGAATATAACTAAGGAATGGCATGACAATGTCAAAAATAGTGATTGTGGAAAACAAATAGTATGTAACGGTCTTGCGGCTTTTTGGGTATTTCAAGGATGGGGAAATAATCCTGATTTGTACAATCAAGATTTCATTGATAAAATAACAGGATATTTGCAAAAAGAGGATAAAGCAAATAGTATAGAAAATACCGAATTTGAAGACTATCTATGGAATTTCCATGGTTGGTTATTTTCTGCGCCTACAAATCCACTATCTATTTTCTTGGATTGTCGAACTCAACGTGGATATGAGAGTCTTAGAGGAGCACCCAATCTCATCAACCAAGAAGCATTGGAATCGATTATACGTATTGCACAGAAGACCAACTACCACAATGGCGACCCTGTTATCATGGTTTCACCGACACCAGTTTTTGGTTTTGAGCTTGCAGAAAAGCTACAAGGATATTTGGCTCATTTATCTGGCCCCTATAATTGGGATCTAGAATCTTGGTCTGCAAGCGAGCAAGGGTTTACACGCTTTATTACATTTATTATAGAAAAGCTTGGACCAAGATATTGTGTGTTTTTGTCTGGAGATGTACACTATGGTTTTACTATGGATGTGAAATTGACACTTTTACCACACGATGATAAAAGTGAGGAAAAGCGAATGCAAGCCATACAATTGACAAGCAGCGCATTGAAAAGTACCAGTTTTGGTGGCAGATTTCTCATAGGAGACATTTTAGATCGCATCTATGAGTACATGTCAAATAAAAAAACTGTAAGGATAGGATGGAATATAGAATCAGGCTCTTCAAAACACATAAATGAGTTAATACAAGGACAAAATAAAAATCCTAACAGTAAAGTTCCGAACGAAGAGGTATCATCTGTTATTTTGCATTTAGATGAAAGCAGTACTAGCAAGGATGGCTTGGATGTACTGGAAAAGCATTTTGAAGTAGAGAGAACTCCAGCATGGATGGAGAGTAGAAGAATTCTAAAAACTTTAGGTTATAAACACACTTGCGTGTTAGCCGATAACAATCTTGGTATGCTAATTTTTGATAAATATTCACGTACAGTAAAGCATGA
>JBKPMK010000298.1:0-4910 GCA_046732115.1 Thermoproteota archaeon | reverse complement strand
TTACACTCTTTGCTGAGAAAATCAGAAATTAGAGTAGTCACTTAGCGTAAACCTCCATTATCCTCAGTTGTCAGTAATTCGGTCTTGTGTTCAGTGGCATAACAGTCCAAGATTCTAGATAGGAGGTCGCTGAAGGACTTTTCTGTCAAGGCACTATGACGCCGTATGTAAGGGTTAAATGGCTTGGCTAGCAGACCCTTAATTTTTTCTTTATCTTCATTTGAGATTGTATTATCCTCTAATAGCTTTGGAAAGAAGCTTCGTTTATAATCCTTATAAATCCCGTATAGACCAGTAGCGCCAAGTTGCTTTCCCAGGCAATTTCTGCCAAGACCGACAAACAGAGGAGAATTAGAATTGTTTCTGGCTGGGTGATTTGACAACCAATCTTTTACATATGGTATTGACTGTATTAATGGTATATGTCTTGAGCCTGTTTTACCGTTTACTAGTATTTCTGCATATTGTTTATTGCCAACAGCCTTGAACACAATATCTTTGATTTTCAGATTTAATATCTCATGTGGTCTGGCTGACAAGTCCCTTGCCATGGTATGGTAACATCTATCACGCTTGTTTGTAACCCAGTTTAAGAAAACAAGGTCGTCTTCCTGTGACCATAAATCTGAGGGTTTATAGCAGCTAATCTCTTTTCTCTTTAGCAGCTTAATACCCATTATGCAATCAGGTTTTCTCTCAAGCGCTGATAACTCAGTTCTTCCTTTCGGGTCTTCAATATCAGAATAGCATAGCCATTTAAAAAATCTGGTTAATGTTCCAAGCTTCGTATTATAGCTGCCTGTCCACTTATGCAGTGGGTCATCATTTTCTGTCTTGCGGCAACTATCTAGGTAACAAAGAATATCGTCTCTGGTCATATCAATGAATTTCTTTTCAATTCCGACAGACTTTGATAACTCATAGAGAAATTGAATAGTATTTTTCTTGTAACTGAGTCTTGGGTTTATCTCTATTCTCATCGCTGATATATAATCGCATATTGTTAACGCATTTTCCTTTGATAACCTAGTCCTATCTTTTAAGACGAGTTCACAAAACTTGTGTGTAGTAAAACCTTCAGTTGCCAAAATGATTTTCTCATCTAGTAATGATAAATGTTTAATATCATTATTGTTATTCTCGTCCTGCAATGTCATATTAGATGGGGTTAATATTTGCGCTATAGATTTGTTTGAACGTCTTGCCATGTATGTATGATATAACTAGCTTAGCGTACTAATAATATTTTGTATGAGCAAGTATTATATTTAGTCAATACTTAGTTTCTGTTTAATTTGTATATTAGAAACATTGTCTCTATAGTTTTTACCATGAAATAAAGCTGACTGAAGGGCAAATGAATACACACCTGATTATCGGACCTGGAATATTAGCTGCGATAACGGTAATGGGAATTGAGAGTCACGTTGTATATGCAAGCAAATTTAGTAAAATAAGCTTTCATGATGGATACAATCAGAATTTGCAGCAGGAAAGAAAGAAACGATGAACGGTAACGAATTTGACAGCTGTCAAAAGTAATTGTACTGTTCTGATTATTTGTTCTGCATCAACCATTGTGATACTCATTGTATTAGAGAGTATTGATTGTCATTTCGCACATATAAAACAAATAGACAGGTGTAATAATTAGGAAGGCGGTCACAATATGTACATGTTGTTATAGTTAGAGTTGTTAGGATAGCCCCAACAGCAGAAAGGGAGATACATATTCTGCCCGGGCATTCCAGCAACCGGGAAGGACAGAAGAGTATCCTAATTTTACATGTGAACAATAATAATAAAGGCTTATCCAATATGAAATATTGATCTCACTCTAGAATAACATTCATAATTAACTAACTACTAAAAAAATAGTTAAAATCAAAGGCAAAATCAGCTAAGAAAGGCGGAAAAGCTTAAGGAGTAAATCTCTTTTCATTGTTGTTACCAATAACAGTAACCTACGTTGAAGTTCTAAGAGCTCAAGTATTCCTGTTCTTACCAACCCATATAGGTGATAAAACCCTGGCCGACATGAAATATTGATCTCAACTTAGATCAACATTCTCTAAAAGATAACATTCGATAATGGATATAATATTGAAACAGTCAGATACAGATAGCTAGTAGATGCATTCTTACTATTCCTTAGTGAACCAAATGGGACACATGTACGATCAAATTAGTTGTCAATTTCTTATTTGCGAATTCCGCTTTTTAACTGGATATTGATTTCCATAGAACTAAAATTAGAACTTGCCCTATCTGTTCAAGCAAGAACGTTTTCATAATTTCTCCATCATCAAACGAAGATGCTCATAGTACTCGATCCTGAAGGTCGAAGAATAATGAAAGGATGGAAAAAGTCACATAAATCATCTTGTAGGGTATTGGAGCAGCTCTGGCCCGTTGTTAATGTGTAATGTTTGCAAGGAGCATATATCTATCTCAGAACTACCCCATTTTGGTTCTATTTTTTATGTTTTCCTCTCTCTGTGGAAGTAAAAAGCAATAATACTTTTATCAGGAAGCTTTGTACATTTTTGTATGAAGGGTCAGAAAGACCAACCTAGTGAAAATAAGTACATCTTGGCAGTCGATGATGACTCTGACATAGTTGCCATGATTGGACAAGCATTACAACTAAACGGCTTCAAAGTATCTGCTTTTACTGATCCAGCTATGGCATTAGAAGACTTTAAAAGAAATTGCAAAGATTGCGGACTTATCTTGTCGGATATTAGGATGCCAGAAATGAATGGATATGAACTAATAAGGAAAGCAAAAGAAATTGATAAACAAGTAAAGGTAGTGCTTATGAGTGCTTTTGAGATTAATGACGGAGAGTTTCATAATATGCTGCCAGATATCAAGGTAGAAGCCTTCCTTCAAAAGCCATTTTCCATAGGACAGCTAAATGATGCAATACGTAAGATCAATACTTGATTGATTATTTTATATTGAATAATATTATATTGTTTGTGCATTATATGAAATGGCTTTATTTCACCCAGACATAACAGCTATTATTATTTTTAGATTTCTCTGAGACATCCATATTTACTCTACTGATGACATCATAGAATGCTATCAAACGTAAGTTAATAGTATATCTGCTAACAGAAAATATCAGAACCTAAAAACTCGTACTAGTACTTATCAGAAGTACAATCAAAAAAGTTGTGTGCACCTCCATGTAACCTTAATGGAGCTATGGTTATATGACTCATTTAATAGTAGACTGGATAAGACTACGCAATAACAAAATCCTTAGACTTGTTAAGGGAGATATAACAGAAAAAATGTTGGTGTAATAGTAAATGCTGTAAATTCTTATTTAAAACATGGCGGAGGTGTTGCAGCTCCATTGTGAGAGAAGGTGGAGCAATCATTCAGGAAGAAAGTGACAAGATAGTCACAAGCAGAGGTCTTGTTACAGTTGGTTCAGTTGTAATTACCATAGCAGGAAAGTTGGCGTGTAAAGCAGTTATTCATACTGTGGGACCAAGGATGGGTGAAGGAAATGAAGGTTACAAACTAAGAAAAGCAGTTAGAAGAAAAAGGCTTTAAAAGCATTTCAAAGCCAGCAATAAGTCCGGAATATTTGGTTTTCCTAAAGATATATGTGCAAAGATACTTGTTCGAATCTAAAACCAACATCAACATTAGATATTCTAAAATTTTGTATATTTGATAATGAGGCCATAGACTGGTTCAAGAATCAATTCGATAATATTAAGCATATAAAATGAACGAACCAAGAATTACTTGTATACTTCACATATATTGTGTCTTTTCTTCTATTTGCTTATGAGGTTTATGTCTGTCTTTTTATGCCTTAATCTATAGGATTTCTTCAATATCCTCATATGTGTTATATTGCTGTGGAATGCAACTAAGGCTAACACCAAGTAGTAGAAGATGTAAAGAAATACTTAGAGAGAAAAATAATACCATGAAAGTTCAATAGTAAGCTTCTTATCTAGTGCAGCATTCTCTAAATCCAAAGACTTAATTTAAGTCAGGTACATCAAAACCTGGCAGTGTAATTCCAAAATGATTTTTAGTAGCAACCTCGAGTGAAAATTATGACAGTCACAGATTGGTTAGAAATTACAATCACGTTTAATGCTAAATGTAATAAATGTGGTAAAGACGTGTTACCTGGAAAAGCTCTCTGGTCTAAATCAGCAAAAGCTGCCAGGCATATGTCTTGCGGTAAAATCGATAATCAAGTAAAAACTTCTAGTCCCATGGCACAAAATATCATGGAAACTGCTTTTGAGCTTACAAAACGAGATTCAGTGATAACTGAATTAAAATGCTTGATCTGTGGAATGAAAACAGGTTGTAATGAATGCGAATATTTGACTGATTGTGAACAAAGGGTAGTTTCCAAATATTGTATATGTAAAGAATGTATCAAGCAAGAAGAATCTTTCGATAACTACAAACAATCTTTTGTAGCTAAAACAATGAAATACTTGAAACTATGAAGCTCCAGTATATATTAACATAGGGTAGATAGAGGTTTGTTATCTGACAAAGACTTGGCAAAGTTAAGCCATATTCTATCTTATGCTCTTAGGCATAATCCTTTGAAATATAATTTGGTGTTAGATAAAGAAAGTTGGACATCCATAAGTGAATTGTTGATTGCATCATCTTTATATCATCATGACCATCATAGTAGCAATAGATGGTTACGCCATATTGAAAAACAGAATCTTGAAGAGATGATTGTTAGGTCAGAGAAAGTACGCTTTGAAATAAAGGATGATAAAATTCGTGCTCTGTATGGACATTCTTCTTCTTTTATTCCTTTTACCAAAATACAGAAGATAGCTTCTAAACCTCCACACATTTTATATCATGGTACATCTCCTTCTGCAGTCAAAAATATAATG
>JBKPMK010000297.1:0-3710 GCA_046732115.1 Thermoproteota archaeon | reverse complement strand
ACCAACAGACTTGTGGTCATCAATATATGAGATCAAATCCTCACTTTTGGTTATAGTTTGTCCGTCAACAGCTGTTATTATATCTCCACCATGTTTTGTAGAATATTGATCTATAGTGCTTCCATGTATTCCAGCCTTATCCGCAGGGCTGCTCTTTTTAATTTGGTCTACATATACACCCTTGAAATTTATTGGTAAACTGGCATTTATGCTCTCTGCTAAATCAGTAGTCAGAGTGGCAGAAGTAAAGCCAACATAAGGATGTATATAATGTCCCTTTTCAATTAATATGGGCACTATGCGCATTACCGTATTAGATGAAATTGCAAATCCTACTCCAGTAGAACCGCCCTGCTCACTAGCGGATATACCAGCAGTATTTATCCCAATAATCTGTCCTTGCATATTTAGTAAAGGTCCACCAGAATTACCAGGATTAATTGGTGCATCTGTTTGAATTGCATCTGGTATAGAAAATCCAAATCCAGATGATGGCAATAATCTTCCTATTTGACTTACAATACCTGTTGTCATAGTATCGCTAAGACCAAATGAATTGCCGACAGCAATTACAGAGTCCCCGACTTCCATCTTCGAAGAATTTCCAATTGTAAGAGGTTTAAGACTTTCAGTAATATTATTATCTGTAATTTGAATTACGGCTATATCGCTATCGTCATCTGTTCCGATCACTTTTGCAGTATATCTGTTTCCATCCACGAATGTTACATCCACTGTTTTAGATCCTCCTACTACATGAGCATTAGTAATTACGTGCCCTTGCTTGTCATATACAAATCCGGAGCCTAATGCGGTAGCATTTTGTGTTTGTGAATTAATAGTATTATTAACTGGAATCTTGCTAGTTACCTGAACAACAGAGTTCTCTACTTGTTTGAATATAGTATTAAGGTAAGGAGATTGTGGAGACAACGAACTTGATTGCTGTGCTACAACTGATACTGGGATAATGAATGCGACTAATACAATAGCCACTGATAGTATTGTTAATACCGTATAATTATTATGCATTGCAAATAACGTGATTACTACTCCTTATTTAATTCTGATTAACAACCGTAAGAATCATTAAAGTACATGCATGCACGGAACAGCTGATGGGTTTAATAGCCAAGATGCCTATTATTTGCTCAATCTAATCATTATGTCTACTAAGCTTATGGTAGCGATGGAATACTCGGTTTTAATGATTGAGTCATCAAAAACTGGTTGGAAGAAGACCTATGAATCTTTGAAAGGAACTCATCCACAATGCATTGCGTTTGATCCTGACAATCCAGATCGTGCATACTGCGGTACATTTGGTGGAGGACTATGGAAAACAGATGATGGTGGGCAAAGTTGGGCTAGCATTGGAAAGGATACGATATCGAGCTCGGATGTGATGTCAGCTTCAGTAAGTAATCTGGAAAGAAGAGGAGGAAAAAATAACAATCGATTCAATACAGTATATGTGGGAACGGAACCTACCGCCTTCTATAGATCTGATGATGGCGGTGAATCATGGGAAAAAATGATCTCTCTTAATAATCTAAAATCTTCTTCATCATGGAGCTTTCCTCCAAGGCCGTGGACTTCTCATGTACGCTGGATTGAATCAGATAAAACCAAGCCTGGTTATGTTTACGCTGCTATAGAGGCTGGAGCTCTAGTTCAAAGTCATGATGGTGGCAGAACTTGGATAGACAAAGTAAAGGGAGGACCATATGACACTCACACATTAGCTACACATAAACAGATGCCTGGAAGACTATACTCTGCTGCAGGTGATGGATATTTTGAAAGTTATGATTATGGGAAAACCTGGAAAAGATTGGTAGCAGGACTTGGTGACTATGATTACCTATTTAGTGTTGCAGTTGATTCAGGTGATCCTCAAACTATTATTGTATCTGCGTCAGAGTGGCCCACTAAAGCCTATTCACTTGAAGATGCGGAATCACTGGTTTATAGAAGAACATCATCTATTGTTGATGAAGATGCTGATGATGATAGTAAGAGCAATGATATAAAAGAATGGAAGATAGTATCAAACGGCTTTCCCAAACCACCTGGAACACTCATTTCTGTGCTTGCAGCAAATCCTAAGATTGCAGGTTCGTTCTATGCTGCAAACAATCGTGGCATATTCTACTCCACTGATTCTGGTATTTCATGGAAAACGCTCGATGACATACAATGGCCTAAAGAGTACCTTTCACAGCATCCTTGGGCTTTAGCAGTCAGAGAGGATACGTAGATCACAGACATACTATACGAGTTATCATTGTAGATCTCCTATTCTTATAGCAACTAAAGCCACACAGAAGCTACGTATAGAGATTAATAAAACCATCTTTGCCAAGCATCTCTAAAAGTGTATCGCCAAGGTTAAGACCGGAAGCTACTATAGCAACTGCCTTTATTCTTCTATCAAAAGCTGCTAACTGCAACATGTAGCCGCCTCCCATGGAAATACCACATGCACCAATTCTTTCTTCATCAACATAATTTAGTGAGGATAGAAAGCTTATTGCGTTTTTGAAATCCTCTATTTTTTTAGCTGGATCTTCATGTTGTCTTGGTATCCCTTCACTTTCTCCAAAATGTCGATGGTCTGTTGCTAGTGTTATATAACCTGCTTTTGCAATACGCTCTGCATATTGACCTGCTACCTGTTCTTTAACGCCAGTCATAGCACCAGCTACCAACACGGCAGGTTGAGGTATTTTTGATTCTTCTTCATCAGAATTGCTTGTAGGCTTAAACAAATTGCCAACTACTTTCATCCCCTCACTTTGGAAATGTATTTTTTCTATTTTCATATTATATTGTAATTCTACTAAACTAAATTAGATGCTTATAAAGAGCAGAGTTTACAAATTATACAAATATGAATGATGAACTATACTTTCATTCTCTTTTTTGTTTCATTGTGTTTTCTGGATTGCATAATAAATATTAAGTCGTGTGATAGGTCAACAAGCATATAGCAGGTTGGTGGAATTTGCCAACGATGATGAAATGTGGGAGGATCTCATAAACAGGCTCGTTGACATTGCTGAGAAAACGAGAACTGCTGAAAAGAATGCGTTAACCATTTATTGATTTATTATCTGTGAAAAATAACGGTAACTATCTGATATCTATATATACATTCTAGAATGAGAATACAGCATAACATTACACTAAAACAATAGAGCGTTTAATAGGTTCATTCCTGAATATTTTATTATGCTTTGCAAAGGCCAATTATTTCCTGTAGGTATTTCTTGAAATGTCAAGTTTCAAATCCTGTACCAGATAATGCAATTTTAAAGCAGCATTATGTGCAAGTTGTGTCATTAGTATTATATCTTCTCTTCCCATTTCTATTAGGATGTTGTTGAGAAAATTGCTGAGGCGATTTATAATATTCCAACAACAATTTAGACCACGCTGAAATGTGTCCGATTTGTCTTTCTAATTCATGTGCAACTCTATCGATAATATAGTTCCTTAATTTACTGTCTTGCATTTTAAGTTGCTCGTTAGATTCTAAAAGTTGTTTCTTTTCTTGTATTAAATTGTGGATGGTCGATTTTAATATGTCAATCTCTTGATCACGATTATTTGTGTCCGTGTTATTTGACATGTGACTAAGGTCATTTTTGTCATTAGAGACTTTAGTATAATAAGCATTTAAAAATTCCATAATCTTGTATACAATG
>JBKPMK010000296.1:0-6133 GCA_046732115.1 Thermoproteota archaeon | reverse complement strand
TAGCACCATACGGAAGAAATAGCAATTACAATCTTAGATCTAATTCACTTAAATATTGAACCTTGAACCGGCAATCACATTTTCCTTTACCCCCGAGCCCCGGAAGAAGTTGTACAAATTAAAGAATGAAGCTAGATCGGCTGGGATCATCCTTCGTTTTCTAGCCTCTAGCGTTAATTCTCTAAAGGAATCAAGAACGAAATTATCAAGCCCCGCTTTATAATCATCAACTATTATTGATATAGTGCCAGCGCCAATGTCATTATCAGCAATAATCTTTTCGCGAGCTTCCCCCGCTAGCCACTGCTGGATTACTCTTCTTTTGACAATTTCATCTAGGTAGTTGGGATGAAACCAACTGGAGTGGTGCGTGTGATCAGGAAGCGAAATTGGCTAACCCACGTTGGTCATAACTGGAACAGATGATAATCTCTACATGCCGCATGAAAATGCTTTAATTCTTGCAAGCAAAATTCCAGGAGCCTGGCTTGTACAAATCAAAAATGAGAGGCATGCGGTAATGGATCAATATCCAGAAGAGATCGACAAGATATTAAACACATTTCTTTCGACTACAGGCCAAAATAGGTGAATTATCAATTGGGTGGACACAAAGAGTCTTGCTGTCTGGGAGAAACACGGTAACTTAACTTATAATAATAATACCAGAAATTAATTAGCACAAGTTGGGGCTGCGGCGGATAGAATAATCACTTTCCAACTTTTCTTTCTTTTTAACTCGATATCACCAATCTACTTCTTGATGGTTGTTAGGTTTTTTGCATCTATACAGTATCAGAAAGTGTTACTGATTAACAAAATTTTTTGGACATCAGAATATGGAACCTCAAATGATAAGATTAATCACACTAGAAGTTCATCAATTACCTTTTGCATGTGTTTATTGCATAGAGAGGACACAACCTCTTTTTTTGATAAATTACCGAATTGAACTACAGCTTTAGAGTCATTTTAACATCACAAACTTCTAGAGTAATAATCATGAAGTAATAGGTACATTTAGCATTTCTTAGTTAGAAATTCCTTGACTTGTTGGTTATCTATTAAAGTATCTACAAGTTTATTAAACTCCTCATTTGAGAAGCCAGAGTCTTCGGTAGCCTCAATAGCCTTAAGATTATAATAGTTGTCAAGAGCGCTTTTGGTTATCGCTGTACAACAGTAAATCACTTTACCAAAAGAAGTAAGATAATATCTTCCTCTCTTTCTTTTTATTAAGCCAGCTGTCATCATACTAGATATTCTGGAGTAGTACTGCTTGCTGCTTAGGCCTAATTTCTTTAGGCTTATTTCTCCATTGGAATTTACATCAGCAATTAATTGAAAGATTGATAATGATTTGTCATCAGAGATTGATTTTAATACATCTGTAACAGACAAAATATTATTAATTTCACTAGATTGTAAAGACACTGCTTGTCTCTTCACACTCTATTATCTTCAAAAAGGTATTTTTGTTCTAGTAAAAACGCTTTTAGATTTGTTAGAAGCATTGATTATTATTATTCAATACCTATGATTGACTATCAAATCATAAGCGACATAAACGTAAATATCAAAAAGTCAAGAACAAGATCTATATGGCCACTAGACTTACAATTAAACATGCATGTCGGTACTTATTCTCTTTTTTTAACACGCAATTTATTAGCTTATGACCAATCATGATATATCTGATGGGTAGAACGATTCCTTCATTTAGAATAGCCAGTGTAGAAGAACAAAAAGAATGAAAAGGATTCAGTCAAGCCTTAGATAAAAAACAAAGAGAAACATTTGACGATATATTCAATTTCCCATTTGTATAATTCAGCTTGTTCTTTTACTATTAAAATCAGTGTGCACATGCTTTTAGCATATCAAGACTTGGACGAGAACCAGTTAAGCCGCTAATTTTTGCTTAAATATTTTATATTATATAATTGTCTATGATTTATCTGACTAATGTCGTATATCATTTTTGTAATGAATTCAATACCACAAAAATCAGTATATGGGTAAGCAGATTTCACACATAGATGTAACTTCAGGCGATAATAACATCTACATAGCATGGTCAGTTCATTAAACGAGAAATAATGATGATGTCGTCCCAAGATTCTACATATGCTAGACTATGTTAAAGCTGCTTCTTTGTTTGAATAGACAGTTCATTTACCTTGTTTTTAAGTGAGGTAACTGTCTGTCTTAGTTCTTGTATCTGAGAATCTTTTTCTTTTAACTCTCTGGATAATGCAGCAAACCAACCTGCTACAATAGTAATAGAACAATCGTCAGCGGGGCAACAAATAATGGTCATGGATGTATACGCTCGACAAATAGAGCCAATCTGCAACTACCGCACATGTAATCATAAATTTTCAGAACATGGTAATCATAAATGCTATGGGAGTATCAGTATCTCCTTTAACTTGAGAATTCTATGAAATATGATCAGCCTTATTGATTAATAAACACTTGATGTTCTTCATATTCAGAATCTCACTTAGTAGCCGTAGGAAGACTTCCTAAGTTAAGTAGTACATGATGTATCCATATGAGCAGCACATTTCTCATTCAAAGTAATATACTCTGCCTCCGAACTAGGAATCGGGAAAGTAAATACTAAAAGTTAATAAAGCAGCCATTTAAAATGAGTGAATGATTATTGGGGGCACAGTTATAATTTGATATTTCATTGTCAATCATCTAAAAAAACAAATCAAATACTTTTTGTATTCTTTGTATTGATTCTTGTTCCGTCATTATCAACAATTGCTTTTGTTACAGGTAATTTAGCATTCGCATCATCAAAAAAAGATGACAGCAGAGATGGTAGTAGCAGCGATAAAGGAGGCGGAGGTGGTAGCAGCGACAATGGAAGAGGAAGTGACAAGAGCGATGGTGCTGGTGGCAGTAGCAGTGATAAGACTTCTACGCTGCCAGCAACAGGAGAAACCGTTGCTCCACCAACTGAACAAACTACACCGCCGCCAGCAACAGAAGAAACTACACCTACGCCACCTCCCCCGATTCAACAGATATGTCCTGATGGTTCGACACCAGATGCAAATGGGCATTGTCCTACGCTACTAGCGAATAGTGGAGGAACAACACCCAACACTGGCGATACAGCCCCATCTACAACATCTAGTGACACAAGCGGCAACAGTGCGAGTAGTGGTAGTAGCAGCGGTACAGGCGGCAGCAGCGCATCTACACCATCTAATCAAGGTACATCTAGTAGCGGTTCAACTGCAAGCAGCACTACTACTACCACTACACCTAGTAATTCAAAGACACCTCAAACAGGTGTATCTCAGTCAGCAGCAAATGCAGCTACAAATCAGATAATCAATAGTCCAGGAAGCACAATAATAAATCAACAATCCATAAAACAATCAGTTAAAATTAACAATGAGGTAAACAACATAATTAGAAAGAATGTAATTTCGCAATCCTCTACTCCATCATCTGCTACATCTGCTACATCTACGTCAACAGTAATATCAAATTTGATTACAGTAAAACTTGCAACAACAACAAGTACCATGTCAAGAAATGCTTACCTACCTATTGGAGATGTCGCACCGTATCATTTGATTGGGGGACATATTACAGCTAACCTGCCAAATAACCATCTTTATGTTGTAGTAGCTCAGCTTTCAAGCAGCAATGGTGCCATTCAACATGCTGTGGTCCTAGATATGATTAAATCACAAATTTCAAATATATTTGAAACAGACCTTGGTTCACAAATTAGTGGTACAAATCCACTCACAGGAAAACAAGATGTTGTGTCTGATATTACAAATTTGTTCTTATGGAATAATGGTAATCAACAGGTAACATTTGTTGATGCAAATGCAGTAACAATGAACCTAATATACAGGTGAGGGATCAACTTTTGTCATTGTTTGCTCATGCTAACAACAACTCCAGATTAGTTTTTACATTATTTTCTGTTATATTGTTCCAAATCTTCTTTTCTGTTATATCAGTGGTAAAGGATTGAGGTTCTTCTTTTTTACCAAAACCAAATGGAGGCAATTGTCGATATCTGATAAAGAAAATGTATATTTAAGAAATTCAGGGCAGCATTTTTACTCAAAAATCAGAGAAACATAATACATCGTATAAGTTCGCTGCAACTCCTGACACTGACCCCGCCGTCCAAAGGGATTCCTTCAATTTCACAAGCTGGATGTTACAACACATTTATTGCGTTAGATAGTGTTTTGCCAGATAACGAAATAGCAAATGATCAAACACGAAAGAGCTACAATTTACAGGAAGAATGATAAATCTGAATCATTTCATTCATTACTCTCCCATAATCGTATTTTTTTTAAGGATAAGATATATGCTCTTAGGGTGATCAATGAATTATCATCTAAAGTGTTAGAGAATCATCTACAGTCAATAAAAGAAGAGATGGATCAAAGTGTTGCTAAATTACCTAAGAAAGCTAAATCAGAATATGATAGTCTTGCAATGGAAATAGTTGCATCATCTCACGAGTCTATCGAGACAGATAATCTAAACATAGAAGATCCTATAGTTGCTAAAGTAATGTTAGAGGAGACAAAATTGTATAATCACAGAGAACACATTAGAAGGTCATCTAAGGAAATGATAATGATTTATTTAATTACAATATTTGAAGAATTTCTTGATAATCTATTGAGCAGCCTCTTTAGAAAAAGACCTGAAATCCTAAAGTCATCTCGAAGGAGCATTACTTATCAAGAAGCATTTCAATATGCAGATCCATATGATTTATTGAAAGTAGGCAGCAAGAGAGAAGCTCGATCAGTCATAGACTTGGACGTGGATAAGTTGGGTAAATACCTATCTACAAAATTCAAACTAAACTTAAATCAACGCCGCGATTGGGATCAATTTAAAGAATTCTTTTATAGGCGTCATATTATTGTTCATAATTACGGTTATCCAGATTCTATTTATATTGCAAAGATAAAACGCAAAGTGCATGATGACGAATGGTTAGAAATAGATAATACATATCTAGGAAAAGCGTTTGACATTTTTGAAAAATATTCAAACTACATATCAAGGTTTTTCGACAAAAAATATTCTTAACTATTAATGATCCTTAGTACCTGGGCAAATTTCTGTTCAAAAAATATGAGCCGCGGCTCTGGATAAACGTCTTATATGGTCTATCGAAATAGTTACCTGCAATCTGTCAAAAACTAGGTCACAGGTTTCCTTTGCTGTTAGCCTTCTTATTCTTGCGTCTACAACTATAGACTTGAGTTCGTCTCTTTGTTGCCTATTTAATTTTGGCGGCATCAGTCTTATACGGGATATTATTATTGTAAAGCTGGTATTTAGCCCTGTTTATAATGACATCCAAACTGTCGTTGTCGATAACTAACTATCTTGTGATTTGATTCTTGTAATACTTTGCTATAATATTTCTACCTTCTTTTACTTTCTTTTTAAAATTCCTGCGAGCAATAACTGAGAAGGATTTCATTTTTATTTCCTTGAGTAACTTACTTTTTTCCTGTTCTAGGATAGGTTATCTCTGACTTGTAATATGCGTCATTAGTCTTAGTGACCTTCGCTTTGTCCTTGAAAGTGACTACTCCTTTACCAGGTCCTTTATTGCCATCAACAAAAGTAATTTCATCCGTATAGCCGCCTACAGCTTGGCTTTGCATATGACTGTATTAATAACGTATGTCCAATTATATTTTCTGTTTAATGCTACTATGATAGCTGTGCATGAGTAACTACTTATTTCCATCTCTCTCGTTGTCCTGTGTGCTTTTCTCTGATATTTCCTAATTGAGTTTCATCGGGTTTGCTTGGGTCTTATGTATTAGATTTTTTCAACTCTGCCTGATTGAGGATAAAACGTTTCACTCTTAACACATGAATGATGCATAGTTTCTCCTATACTCCACTAATTCATATAGAAGATTTTTATATTTGTTTGTTTAGTGTATGATTTAATGGACAAGCCTATACTGTTCACAATAACAGCCGTAGTGTTGTTGGCAGCAATCGTAACAGTGACTTTATCCACTGTCAATGCAGTAAATGCACAAAGTAATGCGACTAGAGCTGGCAGCTCACTGAAGAATATGACTAGTGGTACTGG
>JBKPMK010000295.1:0-1768 GCA_046732115.1 Thermoproteota archaeon | reverse complement strand
CAAAAGCTTGTGATGCTGCTCAAGGTCAATGTGAGAAATTGCATGCAGCATCTTGGAATATCCAACTTAAGGCGGCTCAGGCAGTCATAAACAAAGCCTGCAATATAATTAGTGCAAATGACGCAATTGGTACAATTTCCGATACATATGGTCCAACAACATTCGGAATTGGACAACATAGTACGTTAAGTACTCCTTCCAGTGATAGTGGTAGAGACTTTGTTCTAACTTACCAGATTAAACCAGTGCAAGAATCTTTGCAGTCTCAAGTCCAGCAACAAAGTGGCCAATTCCCACAAACATCCAATACAATTGTACGTGACCATCGAACCACTACCCCTTCATCCCCTCCATCATAAGAGGAATAGCTAATATAGATCTGGTGAAGTTAATGATGATAAAAAAGGATAATTATAAATATCAAAAAAATACATCATCATATATCCTATACTGCAACAATAGCATTTTAGCTTTTACACAATTGAGTATATGCCTTTGTGTTGACATACTTATCGCCATGATTCTCCTTCTTCTTGCCCCATTTTCAGATGGACACATTGTGTTATTTGTTTTCCAATAGTCACATTCCTTTCAATAATAGATCCTCAACAGGAGAAGCAGAGGGGATTACTGATCATTTCCATTAGTTAGAACGTATTCTCCATATTCTTATCATTATCTTATATGGTTAATGGTTCTACTTATTTTCAGATGTTGTATATTCACAAAACGCAAATTGATTATCTCATTCTAGATTAAATGTTTGTAACACATAACCCACAAAAAATGATAATAATAAGAGTATTTTATATATAATTTACGTTTTCTGGAGTTCTTTCTGCAATTTTAGAAATAGTTCTTTCGCTTTTTTCCTATATTCCTCTGTTATATCCTCATTAAATACAGTATTGCTAAGGGAATCCAGAACAATTTGCCATTCAGCATCTGAAAGAGCGAAATTGAATTTGCTATTACTGCTCATAGCCTATATATGCTCCGAATTTGGACCTCTTATAAAATCCTACCTCCCAATATTAGTCCAATATTTATCTCGGATTAGATTTTCTGATTTTGAAACAAAAGTAATAAAGAAAATCATAAAAGGTATTAATAATGCAATATACTTGCATATTAAGGAAGTCATTTGTGGAATATTATAATAACTATGATAAAAATTGCTAAGTATTTCTCGTGTATAAGATAAACTGCTCCGATTCTTCAATATTGAATTTTTTCATGACCCATGACAACCTTTCAGTATGATATGCCAGAATTTCTAATCGGTTAAATTGTTTATTAGTGTGTAAGGATTTTTTATTTGGCGTCATATATGAGATTATAATAAAATAAATTAGATTTTGGAGAGCGATTTCAGATTGTGAATCTAAATAGCATATTTGTAAAACATTGTCTCTGTTCCAATAGCCATTTCGATTAATTATGGCAACACCAGTAATTAATGTATTATATTCTATAAATGAAGGATAGAATACATCATTATATAGTTGAGGTCATGCTCAAGTCTACATGGTTACTGCATCTGCTTCGTCTAGGACCGCTGTGTCAAAGGAAAAATTGAGTACCATCCACTCATCAACTGATTCAATTAATAATAATACAATTACTATACGTTCAGATTCAAGAAATGATCATGAAGATGTATTGTTTGATAGAAAGGTAGAAACAGCTTCAGAAGGTCTCATTTCATGCTTTTCTAGATGTTTCTACAATATGCCATTAAAAAATAATGCTCTGACTTTAGCTGACT
>JBKPMK010000294.1:0-9197 GCA_046732115.1 Thermoproteota archaeon | reverse complement strand
GTGCTACAGGTGTAAAATCAAATGTTAGATGTGATGCATTGTTATTAGATGAAAAATCAAGAACAGATACATACCCATATGTTGAAGTCAATGAAGAGGATGCAACAATCTCCCATGAAGCTACTGTAGGAAAGATAGGAGACGAACAAATCTTTTATCTCATGAGTAGGGGCTTTTCAGAATCAGATGCACTGTCGTTAATAGTCGGCGGGTTCATGGAACCATTTACAAAAGAGTTGCCAATGGAATATGCAGTTGAACTGAATAGACTAGTAAAGCTTGAAATGGAAGGTTCAGTGGGATAATACTATACATTTTTCCTTCTTGATGAATGTATGTGGGGCGCTTTGATTGACACTTCTATCTTCTATTGACCAGAATGATATTAAATCAATAATAGATGATGCCATAGAACCTAAATGGCTAAGAGAAATTAGAGAAAATGCTTTCTCTAAGTATCTTAATCTTCCATCTGAGGTTTCCCCACTTTATAAAAAATATTCCGACGTTAACCATTTAAACCCAGAGCACATTTATCTTCCAGATCGAATCACAAAATATGAGCCACATGGAGATCTAAGAGCTAGACTTAATGAACTTGAACACGGTATTGGTATTGTTCAAATTGGTTCTGCAATAAATCGCATATCAGTTCCTAGTGAGTTATCAAAGCAAGGAATTATAATTTTAGATCTCAGACAAGCGATACAAACATACGAGGAACTTATCAAGAAACAGATGGCCATCAACCAGCTCAACTATGAAGAAGATAAATTTCTCGCGCTAGAGGTGTCTGCTTTTCGTTCTGGTCTATTTGTATATATTCCTAAAAATGTCCTAGTGGAAGAGCCAATTAGGATTGTTAACTCATTAGCAGATGATGGAACTTCTTCAATAACACGAAATATGATTATCCTAGATACCGGCTCGAAGGCAACAGTAGTTCAGGAAATATATGCTCCATCACAAGCAAAAACAAAACAAGATGTCCAGCAGGCTTACTTTGAGTTGGTTGAATGTCACGTTAATCCAAGCGCACATCTTGAAATGGTGACATTGCAAGCAATGAGCGGAGACACAATTAATTTCTCAAACAAAAAAGCGTTTATTGAAAGAGATGGAAAAATGTCATGGTATCTTGGAATGTTTGGTTCACAGTTATCGCGGTACAAAATTGATAGCATAATGAAAGGACCGGGTTCATCCGCAGAAGATGTCGAGATTATCTTCGGAACAGAAAGACAGTCATTTGATGTTACTTCTAATCTTATTCATTATGGTCATAATTCAAGAGGGCGAGTCTTAGTCAAGTCCGTAATGAAAGATATGTCAAAATCATTATTCAAAGGTATGATTAAGATAGGTAAAGAAGCCAAAGCAACAGAATCATATCTTGCAGGCCATGCAATTCTACTTGACAAAGCTGCTAAATCAGATGCAATCCCAGGACTGGAAATTGAAACCAATGAGGTAAAAGCAACGCATTCTGCGTCAGTAGCCCAACTGGATGAAGCACAAATCTTCTATCTAATGTCCAGAGGATTGAGTAGAGAAGGTGCTAAGCGAGAAATTGTTAATGGATTTCTTGAACCCTTGTCAAGAAAGATGGGTCCTACTATTAGAGCATGGGTCAATTATTTGATTGAAAATAAATGGTTAGGCAAACCCCTTATGCTTAAGATAGACGAAGCAATGGAACAAATCTTAGAAGTAGAGAAGTCTAGATATAGGGAAAACCAAGACATTTTTGAAAAACACTACAAATATCGATAATAACTTGTATGATCAAATATGTCAGAATGGATAAAGGTTTGTGATATGAAGTCGCTGAAAAACGGTGATCTTTTAGACTTTGACATCAAGGATAAGAAAATTTTGATATCCAAGTTAAAAGACAAAGTTTATGCAACAGATAGAATTTGTACTCATGCATATGCGGATCTATCAACAGGGTTTATGAATGAGGATGAGAAAACGCTTACATGCCCATTGCATATGTCTGTCTTTAAGTTAGAGGATGGCATCCCGCAAAATCTTCCAGCAGAAGAACCTCTGAAAACCTACAAGATAAAAATGCAAGATAACTATGTCTATATATTAATAGAGTGAATTATAATGCAAAAAGTTGGTATCAATATCTCCAAAATAAGGCAAGATTTTCCCATACTGAAACGCAAGGTTAATGGAAATAAAACACTTGTCTATCTTGATAACGCCGCAACAACCCAAAAGCCACTTTCGGTGATTAACGCGATATATGACTATTATATGAATTACAATTCAAATATTCATAGAGCAGTTCATCAACTTGCAGAAGAAGCAACTTTTGAATATGAAAAAACAAGAGAAAAAGTTGCCAAATTCATCAATGCGCATTCTGCTGATGAAATAATTTTTACACGCAATGCTACTGAAGCAATTAATTTAGTATCTTATTCATGGGGTCGTACAAATGTCAATAAGGATGATAGGATTGTAATTACAGAGCTCGAGCATCACAGTAACATTGTACCCTGGCAAATCCTCACGCAAGAAAAAGACGCAAAACTAGATTATATTGGTATAGATAATAATGGGTATTTGAATATGGAAGATTGCAATAAATATCTTCAAAGTGATAAGGTTAAATTATTATCTATAAGCCATATGTCAAATGTGCTTGGTACAATAGTACCTATAAATGAAATTATCGAAATGGCACATCAGAAAGGTATTGTTGTATTGGTAGACGGAGCCCAATCCGTTCCACATATGCCAATAGATGTACAGAATATGGATTGCGATTTTATGGTTTTTTCTGCGCACAAAATGCTTGGACCAACAGGCGTAGGGGTACTATATGCCAAAAAGGAAATACTCAACGAGATGAAGCCATTCATTGGCGGTGGCGATATGATAAAGGAAGTCTATAAACATAGAACAATATACAATGACCTGCCATACAAGTTTGAGGGAGGCACCCCAAACATTGCAGATGTAATTGGATTTGGAGCGGCTATAGATTACCTCAAAAAAATTGGCATGCATAATGTACGTGAACATGAAATTGAGATTACGAGTTATGCGATAAAAGCCATAGCAGGTATTAAGGACATAATACTCTATGGTCCCCTTGATACAAATCACAGAGGCGGCGTAATAGCATTTAATATTGGAGATATCCATCCACACGATCTTGCAACCATAATGAATGATTATGGAATTGCCATTAGGTCAGGGCATCATTGTGCGCAGGTACTGATGGGAAGATTGGATATAGCTGCAGCCTCCCGTACAAGTTTTTATATCTATAATACAAAAGAAGAAGTTGATAAATTCATAAATGCACTCGGTGAAGCAAGGAGGATATTTAGAATATGAGTGACGACATATATCGTGAAATTATCTTGGACCATTATCGGAATCCTAGAAATAAGGGTAAATTATCAAATCCGGACGTAAGCATACATGACAGCAATCCTCTGTGCGGCGATGAAATTGATATTCATTTAAAGGTTGAAGAAGACAAAATTAAGGATATAAAATTCGAAGGAAGAGGATGTGCAATCAGCCAAGCGAGTGCTTCTATGCTTACTGAAATGATTGCTGGAAGGCCCTTGAATACTGTTAAGGATATTACAAAAGATGATATTCTAGAAAATATAGGACTAATGAACTTAGGTCCTGCAAGGATCAAGTGCGCACTGTTATCACTTAAAGTTCTAAAGTTGGGTATGGTGAAATATTACAGTGATAAGGATCCCCAATCGGCAAAAAAATTGACTGATGATTCTAAACTGTATTAAATGAAATATCTTGACATAGTATATTTGGCATTACCTCAAATAATAAAAGTTGATATCAATAACATAGCACCATCAGGGGGGTACTCGCTAAATTCTCATGTAATCTGAGAAAAGAAAATAGTATATAAAAGACACTATCTGTCAAAACCATTTATTGCAACTATCTACTCTTTGGCCAACTTGGCTAATTGAAATCAGATCTATCCAATTAGCTATATTGGTAATTATCTTTGTAACGCTTACAATCGCAGTTGCTTTACATCTGACATCGGGTATTGACAATTTTATTTATATTTACTTTAAATCTGTACACAGAAGCGCGAACGTAGATGCTTTCATGATAACTGCTACATCTTTTGGTGATGTATCTACTTTGCTCATTATCGCTGTTGTACTTACGATCATTCGTCGTACTAGAAAAATGGGAATGATTTTTTTAACAAGTATTGTTGTTACGGCGATTTTGGTCATGTATATCAAACCTATAATTGGAAGATCTGGGCCATCTACCAAATTTGAGCCGGCTTTACGGCTACCACAACATTTCATAATAGAGGATGATAGTGTCATGCCCTCTGTACGTAACTTTTCCTATCCTTCTAATCATCTTGCAATTGCAACATCATTTGCATTCATTATTGGTTTCAGATTAAACCGAATGTCCCGAATTGCTGGGTCAATAATATGGTCATTCCCAATACTTATTGCCATAACGAAATTGTATATAATGCAACATTATCTAACAGACGTTATATCCGGATCTATATTAGGTTTGGTTATTTCAATAATACTGAGCAATATGATGGGACTAGATAGGCCATTTTCGATGTCTAGATTTAAAGGAAAAGAGGATAGAACATGAAAACTTAATACATAGATAGAAGCGTTATCTCTTCAACTCTCTAGAATATGCAGTAAATAAAATTAGGATAAGCAGAACGCAAATCATGATAAGTATGGCAAGGGTAATGTGATCCAAACTAAAATTTATAGCAAATATTATTTATTTGATGCATTAATGATGGTCAAAGTTTAGATGTAGTAATTTAGATGGACCTCATGCACAGAATTAGAATGCACTGAAGAATCTGATCATTCGCCATGTTCAAATGATTGTTTATTAGCTTTTTATTAACTTTTTATGAATATCTCATCTCTAATCCTAATGTCATGATTTACTTACTGTTTGTACTAAATCTCTCTGGATTAGCAAGAATCCACCCATAGTGATCTCTATCATGGATATACCTTATTTCTCGAACATTTGGCTTTAACTTCTTCTTTCTTAACGCAAGCAGAAATTCTGCTTGAACCATCAATCCAAGTTTTTTAGCCTTTGATGTTAATTTTTCCCCTTTTGGAAGTAAAATGCGATAACTAAAATCTCCATCTTGACCAAGAAGTACATAAGCCTCCACTATTTTGTCTACCGTGATTCTAATGTCTGAGATATCTTTAACACGAATTGTCTCGTGCACAGGAAAATCAGCATATGACGTTGGAGTTAATACCATACAATAAAGCAGAGTTTATCTCAGATAAAATTTTTGTCCAAATTCTAAGTTCTATGCAACTCTTTTCAGTCTGACAATATAGGACCCTAACATCTAAAAAATAGTTAGGTATATTGGCAGTACAACAAGAATAAACTTGAGTAGCAAGTTATATCTAGGTTCTATGTTTAGATGACCAAAACGTTCCTCCTGTCTTTCTCCATTGAATGTAGTCAGAAAGTATCTGTTTATGATCAAAGGCAAGATCTTTCTTTTGAATATCGTCTAATTGTATCCATTGAATCTCTGAAGAATCATCTTTGGGATTTGGTACGCCTTTGAGAATTATTCCTATAAATACAACTGTTAGTATGTGCCGTCTTGGATCTCTCTTAGGATCAGAGTATACGCCAAGGATATCAATAGGCTCTATTTCTAATGAAGTTTCCTCGCCGACTTCACGTAGGGCTGCAGTTTCAACTTTCTCTCCGTGGTTTACAAAGCCGCCCGGTAGTGCTAGATGATCCTTGAATGGTTCATTCTTTCTTTTGATCAGCAATATTTCGGAACCCTTCTGAAGAATAACATCTACAGTAGGAATAGGATTTCTATAGTCGCTCATATATCAGAAAATTATTACATATTACATGCTAATTAATGATGTTGCTTAAGGTTAATTTATGATATGACCATAGTGTTAGTGTTTATAGAAAATCTCAATTGGAAATGAGGTTGAAATGCTGCGAGTGTATTATAGCTCCTTTTAGTATATTGTTTTTATTCACGTGTAGAATATGGTGGTATGCTACATTAATATAATAAAATGAATTTAGATCGACGATATAGACTAGCTGCTCTGCCATTGTGCTTTCCTGTTATAAGTAATCAAAACTATGTTACGACTAATTTATCTAGATGAAATTATTAAGCTCAGTTAATTAGTTGATAATCCGCATACATATTCAAGGATCATGAAAGACTCTACTCTATTCCTATGTATTTCACTAGACAAAAAGCGTTGGCAGATCTAGTAGATTGAGATAATACATAGTGTTAAGAGTGACAGGAATTTTTATATTGCAATTATCTCTCCCTAAGATCTGAAAATGCAATATTCCGATCAGGATATCGATGAATTAAGGACAAGAAATCTATTGTTTATGGCGTTTTACTTTTCTGCAATTGTTATGCTATCGATTTGTTTCTATGCGCTTTATATTAGTGCTGAAGAATATCTGAATACGCATAGAATAATTATTGGTGAGGTATTATCTAGTACTGAATTTCCATTTCAAGGGTCTCCAAAACTTGTTACATATCTGATGATTGCATCTGTATTGTCATGGTTCTGTATTACTAGACTTGGTAGTGATAAGATAAGAACTATCACAACACCGATCAAATCAATATTGCAATTGGTTATACTTGCTATAATGGTAATCGCTTTATACGAATTCATATATAACTTTAATATCTGGAATTCCTTTATAACTCAGAATATTATAAAGGGCAAGTATAATTTGGATAGTTTAAGTGTCCCATATCCACATCCCAAGACACCGTGGAATATTATATTTGCAGCAAAGATGACCTTTGCGGCATTTCTGATTTCTTCCCATGGGTTATATATCATTTCAAAAACCAACAAAGGATAGAACTAACGTGCTAAATGTGAAGAATATACTCTGAAATGTAAAGAAAGAGATATGTAATTGTCTATGTATGTCCAAGGAAATACAGACTTACATCAATTAGCCTGCACTCAGAGAACTATAATTGATGCATTTGACGCGCATAATTTATTGAAAATAGCATATTAAGAAACACTAAAGCTTTATTTGCTACAAGAGACATCTGCAGATATCTGTTCTATTTTGTAATGTAATGCTTCCTTTATCTTGCTGTTGTCAACCATGTTAAGTGATCCTCTGCACAGAGGACATCTGAAGAACACTTCTACTGCATAGTCGAATTTGACACGAGGACAGTCTCTGTTGCCACAGTGATAAAATTCAGATGATTCTTCATATTCCAATCTCTTTTGTAGTCTGTCGAGAATCTTTTTCTTCTGGTTTTCAATAAAATTGTCAACCTGATCCTGCTTCGCTCGCCATCTGTACACAAACCAGCCTTTCTTCTCATCTTTCACTCTTATACCAGTAATTAGAGCCTTACCAAACATATCGTAAAGAACCTTTCTTATTATGTTGATCCTCAAACCAGTGGCACTTGCAATTTCCTCATCAGTTGTGTCTTCTGTATTTAAAAGAGCACGAGCAACTTTTATGTATTCATCTCCTCCGATTAAACCTGCAATCTTAACGAAAGAATCTTCATATTCGACTGAATGCATCTAATTATTAGATTGATATTTTTGGATATATAGTTTTGTTATAATATCGTGGTTGAATGACTACAGATGTACAATAATATAATGAAATCATATTGTTTCTTTCAACCAAATAAATACAGATTATTTATGCGGCAGCTAATACTGCAAAGTATCCATATTCCATTCTATGGATATATGCATTGCAGATGCTTTGCCTTTAATGTTTTTTCTTTATCTTTGGCTATGATTGTAGCGTCTTCCCCAGCCGTTATAACTGTATCTACTGCCGCCATACTGAGGTCTGTCTTTTGTGTCATGACGATATCCGCCGCTTCTACCATGATAACCTCTATTATTATTGTAATTACGTGTACGGTGATATCCTATATTTGAGCGATGGTGAATAACATGCACTTCAATTCCCATTTCCTCATTGAGCTTGCGTATAGGGTGTTCAGTCTGTCTTAAAATCCTTGAAAAACCATCCATTCTATCCTGTGAAACTAAAGAGATAGCTTTACCACTTCCTCCAGCCCGTGCAGTTCTCCCAATTCTATGGAAGTAAATCAGTGGATCTTCAGGAATATCATAATTAATTACATGACCCACTGCCGGGACGTCAATACCACGTGCTGCAATGTCAGTTGCTACCAAGATGTCTTCACTTCCTCTTTTGAATCGGTACATTGCATTATCTCTTTGCCTTTGGGAAAGATCCCCATGAATAGTGATTGCTTTGAATCCTTCTCGCCTGAGTTCTTCCGCAAGTCTCTGTGTTCTGTGTTTAGTTGCAGCAAAGATGATCGTTTGTGTGTTATCTCTGTTTCTAATAAAGTTGCACAGATGCTTAAACTTCTCTCTTTCATGTACAATTAGATAGGATTGCTCTATAGTATCAAGACCAATCTCTTCTTTGTTAAGTCTGATTTCTTCAATTTCCTTCATATACTCCTGTGCTAGTTTTAAAATCTCGGGAGGCATAGTTGCAGAGAATAAACATGTTTGTCTGTCTTCGTTTATGTAAAATAATATAAATTTTATATCATCAATAAAACCCATATCAAGCATTCTGTCCGCTTCATCGAGAACCACGTACTTAACAGAATCTAGCTGAATCGAACCCTGCTTAACGTGATCAATTAATCTGCCAGGAGTTGCAACTACTATTTGCACTCCTCTATTTAATTGATCATACTGGATATTAATACTCTGTCCACCGTAAATAGACACTGTTCTAATGCCAGTGTATTTTGCTAACCTGTTTATTTCATTTGTTACTTGCACAGCTAATTCTCTCGTAGGCACAAGAATCAGTGCTTGTATCGGACCATTACGCTTTACTCTAGTTAGTATAGGTAATGAAAAGGCCGCTGTCTTGCCAGTTCCCGTGTGCGCTTGTCCTACCACATCTATACCATTTAAAATAAGGGGTATAGAGGTCTCTTGTATAGGAAAAGGCATTTCAAATCCATTTTCTTTGAGTGCTTTTAGAATTTCAGCACCCATTCCTAATTGTTGAAATGTTTTTGTCAATTTTCATTTTCACTTTATATTGTGTGTTACAAAAGCCATGGGAGATATATGGGG
>JBKPMK010000293.1:0-5163 GCA_046732115.1 Thermoproteota archaeon | reverse complement strand
AATCAAATCCATATTCTTGTTATTCTATTATTACTAACACTACACTATCCCTGGCCTTCAATTACAATTAAAGATAGAGTTGATTTAATGTTATCAATTGTTCGTATACGCAAACTTATAGTTTCTTTTAACTTTTCCATTGTATCAGCACTGACCTTTACAAGCAGATCGTAAGCGCCCGAGACTCCATTCACCTCTATTATTTCAGGCAATTCTTTCAACTTATAGACAATACTTTCATCGTCAGCTCCAAAGTCACAGTTGAGTAACACATAGGCCTCTGGCATATACATAATACAAGGTAGAGATATTAATGTTAATAGTATAGTTTTTAATAGAACACAAATATTCATGACGCTTTGTTTTTGGAGATGATTCCTACAAGAAAAGCTAATACTTGCGAACTGTGATCCAGCATAATTTATTTTATATATATTAATTGGCCTTTAAATTGCCCATCGCAGTACACCTAAATTAGCGTGAATGCAACTTTTCCTATGAATAAAAAGACTAGACAGAAGAGTGCCAAGGGTAAAGCATTCATCTCCAAAGGCATGATAATAGGGATTGGCGCAGCAGCTGTTATTATATCGATAGTTGTTTATTTTGGGGTACATTCTCTTGTTCCAGTAAATGGTAATTCACCCGTATTTGCTGCCCCTACAAACACATTCATGAAAGCTTCATATTCTCCCCAATCTGGATATGTATTTACAAGTCAATCTACTAGTAGCGCAAGAAGAAGTATAGGAGTAGGTTATAACAGCCCAGCGATAACATTAAGACAAGGAGAGTTAGAATCTATTCATATAATTAATGAAGACACCAGTTCAAAACACAATTTCAACATAGATGCGTTCAAAGTGCATTCAAATAATTTAGGATATTTTCAGTCTCAAAGTATTACGTTTATTGCAAACAAAGTTGGATCCTTCCCATACTATTGTACCATACATCCTGAAATGAAAGGCACTGTGATAGTTGAGTCACAATAATAGAATATCTAGAATATTCAGATATACATCACTATAATAATCTTGTTCTGAAACCTCTGGTTTAGACTATTCTTAAATTTTTTTTAAATTAGTCTTATGTATAAACTATGACAGCTTAAAATATGGCATTTTTTTAACAGTTCATTATGGCAAAAATTATGATAGGTAAAACCTCAGATATCACTGAGGGGAAATTAACTCATGTGGCAGCGAGTGGAAAGGAAATTCTAGTTACAAACATAGGAGGAAATTATTATGCAATGAGTGATATTTGTAATCATGCTGGAGCTGAGCTACACGAAGGCGAACTCAATGGTAAGGAGCTGACTTGTCCGTGGCATGGTGCAAAATGGGATGTCACAACAGGCAATTTAACATGGTTTCCACAAAAATTGAAGCCTGAAGAGTCCTTTAAAGTAAAGATAGAAGATGATACGGTATATGTAGAGATCTAGGATGATAAGCACAAACAATTGTTTAGGCCAATGGAAAACGTATAATGATGAACTTCAACTATACAAAACGGAAAGCTTTAGTACTTTCATTATTGCATAAACACTCCTTTAACTCGATTCTTACTGTAATTTTGAATTACAAGTAATCGTGTTTGCGCCGATAAATTCATGACATTCAAATTTTTTTGCCATGCGTAATATCTATCCTAAGTTAATCTATATTCCGTAATTGCACTATATCGGTATTGATATACTTTATCAGCGTATTATAATTATAGAGTATTTTTCGTTATCGTACAAAATTTCATTTATGTTCCAGCATTGAATAGTACCATGTCCACCTCTTGGGAATATTAAATTATTAGCTATTGACGTGGATAGATGAGTATATGTAACACCAATCTTACCTATTTTTCTTTATGCCCCAAATGACTATAAGTCCCATAATACAAAATACTCCCAAGATTGCCCAAATAAATAGACTGTTATATGCACGTACTACATCATCAATTGTCATGCAATATTATCTCTACAAGTCAATGAATGACACACATATATCAAGTTAGCAGTTTATGCAGATAATAATTTTAGCAATAAATAAAATCAATTATATACTTACCACAAAAGGCTATTGAAAATACAAAAGTACCAATTATAATAATATGTAAATTTTCTGTGTTGGCGGTTCATATTATTTTATGAAATCGGCAAATGTAGATAAAAATTAGCGAGAGTTCAAAGGTAAAAAAAATGATCAATCAAATAAAAATGTTGGCCACCATCTTTTACTTAGGGAACAAAAGGAAGTGGTGGAGTAGATGTTGCAGGACCGGTCTGTTCAGTTTTTATCTGTTGCATGGAAGGCATTGATGACGCCATATTTGTTGCTGCTGATGATTTATCTTGGACATTGAACATGCCCATCCATCCTAAATTAGTAAACCTATTGATATGAGCATGGAACATGTACATACCTGGTTTGTCATAAGTAAGTTCCATTATTCCTCTGTCTCCTTGTCCTAAAGTGAGGATATCTGTCTTATAAGCAGGATTCATTGCAGTTCCAGATGGATAATATTCAAACATATTTCCGTGTAGGTGGAATGAGTTTGCAACATCAAATTCTAGCATGTTCACTAAATAAATCCTGTATTGTTGACCGGTAACTAGCTGTATAGGTTGATCTCTATATAAAAAGGCATCGCCATTGACAGTGTAAATTTGATTGTCTACACCTTCATCCGATTTAGTAGCCTCACCAAAGTTTGTGCGTAATTCTGTAGCCGTGGGTGGATGCTGCAAAGGTCCACTTGGTGGTGCATAGTCATCTACCAAATTATAGCCATTCATAAGCATTACCATCTCCTTTGCTGGCGTACGAGGTACCTTGGGATCTATAATCATTACACCGTATAACCCATGATTAAGATGTGTTGTTACAGGCTCTACGTGACAATGGTAAGGATATACGCCATATGGAGATGCAACAAAGCTGTATGTAAAATGACCGCCCGGTGGAATTGTACCAGCAGGTCCAGTCATTCCATCCATATCTCCTGAATGAATAGAGTGCATATGCAAAGAGTGAGCATGTGTTGAAGAATTGGAATTATAGACCGTAATTTGTACATGGTCACCTTCAGTCATTCGCATTGTGGGGCCAGGGATTGTATCATTAAATGTCCATGCATTAAATAATACAGGATCGTTTGTACTAATATCTGAAATTGGAAGTGTGTTATTTTCAGAAGCAATTAGACTAAATTGTCTGAGCTTTGTGCCATTATTAAGCGTACTAACATGTCCACAGTTGAAATATGTAAGATAGTGGATTGGATTAGGACGTTCACTTAAATTCTTTGCACAGTTAGGGCCTTCTGGTACAGAAGCCATATTAGGTGTTGAGTTAAGAGTTGACTTAATTAGTTGTGTGGTTTGTGGTGTTTCTGTAGGTATTGAAGGTGGTTGTTCTACTTGTTGCTGCTGGTCTGATTGCTGCTGGTCTGATTGCTGCTGGTCTGATTGCTGCTGGTCTGATTGCTGCTGGTCTGATTGCTGCTGGTCTTGTGTTGATCCGCCAGAACTAGTATCGGCATTTTTATTATCTTTATTTTTAGATGCATCGCCACGATCCCCTCCTCCTAACGTAAGTGCTTTAGTATTATCGCTTTTAGCAGCATATACCATTGGTCCAAATCCAACAGCATATAGCGAAAGTATTGTCATAAGCATGACTGCCATGAGGGAAGTGCGCCATCCTTTTTCTTTCATATTATAAGAAACTTTTTTAAAAAAATCTGACATCTTAAAGAACGCAGGTAAAAGATCCTATATAAAAATGTACATATCTACAGGGAAACAATTATCTATAAAATACTTAGAACAAATATTAGAAAAATCTTACTGTTTTGTTATATACACCTTGAAGGACTATTGCTAATGAATATTTTTCAAGATTATCTAAGGGAGAATTTTTTAGAATCTCATTCCAGATCTAAAATCTATAAATTTACTACTATATTATGCACGTTTCTATGCGGCGGGCGGTTGCCATTCGTCATCATACTATAAATATGCATACAAATATAAATATATATTAATGATCTAGAAAGATCCTCTGCGGTGTAATCCTCGTTAATATTTTGCACATAAAATTTGCAAATGTTCGCAGAGTTTAAATCGGCTACAGCTCAAGACGACATGGATCCAAAACAAAGAAGCAGGGACTCGGTGTTACTTTGCCAGATTTGCTGTAATAATATCATGTAATATATAAGCACATAATTGATGCTCAATGCGTGATTACATCTATCTTTATTATTATAGGTATTCTTGCACAATCCTTGCACAATACACAGGAAGACGTTCTTCTGCTCATAGGAATGCGCTAGTCAATGAAATTCTTGAATATACTGCAAATATATGCTGATAACCAATCTTCCTTTTGCTTTATTTTGTAGTCGTTATTAAAACATTGTAGAATGGTGCAAGATTTATTCTATGTACAATTGACAACAGACAATTTTGAAATTATCTAAATGATGAAGAGTCAATATTTGCCAAGGTAGTCATAGATAAAATTGATTCTGTTTAATCCAAATGTATATCCATTACAGAATGCAATTGTATGTTATTTATAATATGAGTATCATAGCATAGTTTAATTTCTGTAAATTCGATTACCGATTCATTCCATCTTGTACTTCGTGTCAAACAGAGTGAATCCCTTATAACTGTCAATTTTATATTTAATCTGCTTTGACAAAAGATTGTTAACAAATTTTGTAAATATATAAATAAAGATTTCGTTTCCAGATTTAAAAATATACCCCCCACTTCTCTTCAATTTTTTGCTACAATAAATGACGCATTGATTATATTCTCTTCAATTAGCTAAGACACACATGCGACAGAGTACTTGTGAATACTGGATATGATTTAGAATAGATAGATTAATACCTATGCCTTAGGATTTACCCTTTAAAAATACAGAAAATGCTGCGTAATGTATATGCAGAGCAATCCATCTAGTTGTTATGACATACTATAGTAAGAACCTATGAACATAACTACAAAAAGTAAAGGGAAAGAGAAAAAATATTGTTTATTTCCTTACATTTGCGATAGACATCATTTCGTCAAATTGATTATACATTTGCAATAGACGTAAACCTTTTTCTGTTGTTCTAAACAGTTGTGTTTCATCCTCATAT
>JBKPMK010000292.1:0-7888 GCA_046732115.1 Thermoproteota archaeon | reverse complement strand
AAAAAGGGTTTTAAAAAATTCATGATAAGGTCTAAGAGATTGGGAATAGATGGATTTATTTTACCTGATATGACAGTTGAAGAGTCTGATTGTTACATTAAACATGCATCAAGGCTCGGACTAGTAACAATATTTTTGGTTTCTCCAAATACCTCTGCGCAAAGAATGAATAATATTATCAATAGATCATCAGGATTTGTATACGTAGTATCTGTATACGGAATCACAGGTACACGCACGTCGTTCGAACGTTATACATTATATGCAATAAAACAGACTAAACGGATCGTTGAATCTCGTCTTCCAGTAGTCGTCGGATTCGGAATTACTAAACCGTCGCATGTAAGATCGATGATAAAGGCCGGTGCGGACGCAGTAATAATAGGCAGCGCAATTGTCAAGAAGGTGAAGTCAAACAGAAGTAACCACAAGAAGATGCTTGAAAGATTACATTCTTATGTCACCGAAATGAAGAGGGCATGCAAGGCTTCTCAATGATTTTAGTATTCACACAGTGTTTACCTGCGTTGGTATTATACCGAAGCGTAATGGAGCAACTTAATTTGTTCTGAGAAGATAAATATTCGTATATAGAACAGCTGAATTGTGGATGAATGAAAAAGAGCTAAAGCAACTGTTTATAAGCTCCGTCAGATCGGGTCACATTAAAAGTAACGGTGCCGATACTAGTAACAATCAACAATATAGCGTAGGGGCTAGTAACGCCGTCAATTTTTTTCCATCGTCTGCAAGTGCAGATACGGACATTAGAATAAAAGATGAAGGATACTTTCGAAGCTTTGATCTAGTAATTGCGGTAATAGACAAGAAAAACTATAATCATAAGCATAATATGATTTACGATTCAATCGAATCCTATGATAAATATTTTAATATTCTAATGAGGAGCGGGTTGCTAACACAATTTGCCAGAACTGAACGCTGCAGAATAGACGCTATTCGGTTCTATCCAGTGGAGCTGAAATCTGATGACGACATCTTAGATGAGAGATTGCCAAACCAAATTCTCAATGCGATTCTAACATTCGGGAGGTCAGTAATAGTTTTGGATGAAAATCACTCAAAAAGAGCAGTACAGCGAAAACTAGCGAAGTTGATCCCTGCCACGATCATAGGTTATAGTGGAAAGGAAGATTATTTTGATCTCCTCTCTGTATTTGATAAGCTCGTTATCAATCCCATGTTTAATATAAAAAAGCGACGACTTGCAAGAATCTTGTTAGACAATGGTATAACTAATAAGATAGATAGAATACATCAGTGTATCACTGATATACAAAGACTAAACCAAAAACTAGCATACAGTGAATTGTATAATGACGATCAGGTTACATTCCTAAAGGATGAAGTAGATTTTCTGCGAAATCTAAGCGATCTCCATCATTGCTCAGAAAAAAAACAAATAAGACAGCTGATACAAGAAAACAAGAATTACAAAATTACAGACTACATTTAGCAAGGCCAATCAGATTATTCATTATCCTAGGTACAAGAGTCGAGTCAATTTTATTTCCATTTGTTTTTTTTCTTAGCCTTTTCCATATTCTCATCTCCTCTCGAGAACAACACCATGAGCGTTCTTACCGCTTTATGATTTTGCAGGAATTCGGATGATTTAAACTTCCAGCAATTTAGTCTCATCAAATGGCTTAGAATTGTACCAACAATATCTGAAATAATCTAAACACCATTCATGAAAAAATGAATCGTCTCTGCTATAGAACATAGAATTCATATCTGCCGCTATCTTGTCTTTAACTGTGGGGAACATTAATGTTGCTTGTTTTTCATTTAACACTACTGCGACTTGCACTCTATCTACCATTCTTCTGTCTACTACTTTTTTCTCCATTTTTAACAAATCATAATATCCTGATTGTGTCAGGAGTTGAGTGCGCCTCTTGGGTACTATTGCCTTTTGAGGAAGTATGTAGTTAAATTTAACCCCGTCGTTCTTTATTTTTGGTATCACTGATTCGATCAATTCTAGCGGTATTTGTGGTACCATACCATATATGTACTCGGATGATTCATTGTACAGCTGCTTCCAGCGCTCAATAACAGCTACTAGCCCGGAAACATACTCTGAATTGTTTAGCGCGCCTATCCTATGTATAAATTTCATAGGAATTTCTCCCAAGTTATGATCCAAAAAGTACTCCTTATTCCTTGAAAGGAAGTCATAAGCAGGGATTTGTTTTATGATTGTATCACCAAACGTCGTTAAAGAAAAAGTTCCTTCAGAGTTTTTCTTTATCAAGGCCACCTCCATTAACCGGTTAACATTTCTGTGAACTTCCTGCATAGTAACGCCAAGATCTTTTGCAAGCTGGGACAGTTTTATCTCGGCTTCAGCAAGTCTTAGAAGTATTGAAAGTCTTTGCTCGCTAGCGAGCTCAACAAAAGTTTGTTCAGTGTTCTCAAGTGAGTATTTAGGAATTTTCGAATTATAAGTAGTTTCAAATCCATCATCATCGATGTTATTAATATTTGGCTTTTTACCCATCTAATCAGTATATTGATGACAGCTATTATCTAATCTTTTTGCATTCCTGTAAAAAAATAAAATTACAATTAAAAGTATATCAGATGTTGTTATCTTTATTAAAACGTATGGTATTCACGCTTGTTTCTCGATAAGATGAACAATCTCTGGATGATATTAGCATTCCCTAAGATACGCTCTTTTCATAGCTATCCCACTCAGTCCAATTCTATGGAACAACTATACCAGACATATCAGTTGCGAAAAACATATTATTTATAGTAACCTGAAACCTCATCCTGTTACGTTCTACTATAATTTCTAAATCATCCAACGAGTCAGCAATACTTTGATCTTCTACTAATTGTTTTATTACAACGTGAATAGACTCATGCGAAATTAAAGCTTCAATAAAAGCCTCGATATGTTCAAATGCATTGATTTTAGATTTGGCATGGCTTTTCGATTGGATAATTAGCATAGTGTTACCATCGTAGGTAAAATAAGGGGGGGAATTATCTATCGCACATGCTAAGGCAAAACAATTTATGGTCATTTTAAATAATATACACTAATAGATTTAAGAAGAACATAATATAATGAATACTTTGCAATAAAATGAATATTATGGATACACCAAACAAGAAGAATCATTTTGTCCCTACTACAATGTAATACTATATGTATTTCCAATGTCAAGTAGATCGTAATATACATAATAAGATCTACTTGTGACGATCAAGCTTTATAGTACGAAATATTCTGCTTCGGGGTGATGTACTATAATCGCGGCGGTTGACTGATCAGGTATTATTTGTCCAGACTCCGTTAGACTCATACCTGATTTTTCAGGATGCAATAACTTCCAAACAAGATGGTGCTGAGATATATCAGGACAGCTAGGATAACCCCAACTATACCTCAGACCACGATTATGGCCTATTTGAAGCTCAGATCTTATCACGGAATTGAGCCACTCGGCCAAGGCTTCTGCTGTCTCTACTGCCAATCCATGCAAGTAATATGCGTCAGTATATCTATTTTGCTTATTCCATTCATCAATAATCTCCGTGACTTTATTACCTACAGTAACGGCCTGAAAGCACACAATATCATCTGGTCCAAAATAATCCGTTAGACACAGATGTTTTTGTTTGGATGATCTCGGAAATTCAAATATGACTTCCTCTTCCGTCGCTATGGGGGGATCGATCGATAACTTGCCGTCCCTATTATGACAGCTGAAGTAGCCATAAACCGCTCTAGGTTCAAATAATTTCTCGTCTAGGACCTTTTCTTTCCAATGTAAAAACAGCTTTTCGGCTTCATTTGTGAAACCATGAGCAGCTTGCCCGCGTATTCCCCAGGAGAGTACAAAAAGAGATTTTTTGTTAATGTAGTTCCACACTTTACTGAGATCGATTTCACATGATCCTAACCTTACTTGTTTGTTAATATGAGGTGGAGTAGGTGGTGGGATTGGCTTTATATTGCTGACTGGAGGCACAATCTTGTAGCTTTCGGGATGCTGTGCAGCCTGGATTTGCCTATCTTCCCAAGCCTTTGTTTTCCTTTGCCAATCCAACATGAATTGCTCCTTCTCTTGTGACATAAGGGAATTGACAACTTTGAGACCTTCAAAGGCAGTTTTGCAATAGAACACACCTGAATTGTAAATCCCTGCTTCTGTTGCGATTCTGTTTATGTAGCTACTATTAATCGCAGCACCGCCACACAATACGGGGATATTTAGATTGTTTTGCTTAGCATATTCTATGAAGTACTGCATTTGCTTTGACGTTGAAACAAGCAATGCAGATAGTCCCACAGCGTCGGAATTCGTTTCTTTAATTTTCTCGACTATTTTCTGTAGGGGTACCTGCTTTCCAAGATCGTAAACCGTGTATCCGTTATTTACAAAAATAGTTTTCACCAAGTTCTTTCCTATATCGTGAACGTCTCCATACACCGTACACAACACTATTCTGCCTTTGCTAACTCCTTCTTGTCTAATCAGATATTTTTCCAACTCGGCAACAGCTGCCTTCATACATTCTGCGGACTTTAACACAAATGGAAGAATAAGTTCTCCTGATCCAAACTTGTCACCTACTTCTTTCATAGCAGGTAGCAAAACTCCGTTCAGCGTTTGAACTGCTGCATTATGAAAATCTTCTTTTGATGCCTGAAACGTAATGTTAGTTTCTTGACGGTCCTCTATGAGTTCGTTTTTCTCTGAGCCTTTAACTCTGCTGTAAATTGCCTCAATCACGTCCTGCTCAATGCCATCTTTCAATCTATTGACAATTCTAAAATAGCATCTTTGATCAGGGGTTAACCGTGGGTCAACATCTGTTGGTTTAATAGAAGAAGAAGATGAAGATGAAGACGACCTGGACTCCAGTTCTTCAAAATATGAAATCAGTTCTCCTAGGGCATTTGAGTTTCTATTAAAGATTAAGTCTTCTGCTAGTCTTCGTTGTACATCTTCGATATCTGAATAGGCAATAATATCTTTAGCATTGATGATGACAGTATCAAGTCCAGCTTTGACAGCGTGATATAGAAACACGGAATTTACTATCTTTCTAACCTTGGCGGGAAGACCAAAACTAACATTGCTCAAACCTAGTGTTGTAAAACAGCCCGGAATATTCTGTTTCACCAAGCGTATTCCTTCTAGTGTAGCCTTAGCTGAATTCATGAATTCGGATTCTCCTGTGGCAAGAGTAAAGGTTAGGACATCAAAGATAAATTGCCATGGCTGAAGACCATAGGCCTTACCCGTATTATATAGTAAATTTGCAGTTTCAAGTTTTTCCTGAGTGGTTTTCGCCATGCCATTTGGACCAATACACATAGCTATGGCAGGAACACCATACCTTACCATCAACGGAGCTAATGAATGAAACTTTGACCCATCGCCTTCCAGATTAATAGAGTTGATTATAGGTTTACCTGGAATTTGTTCCAAAGCAGTCTTGATCACCTTCGGATCAGTAGAATCGATAACGAGGGGAGCCTCTATCTCTAGACTGAGTCGCTTGACAAGAGTCTTCATAAAATCAGATTCGTCGGACCTTTCAGTAGTAGCTACGCAGACGTCGAGACAATGAGCTCCGTCATCAACCTGAGTTCTTGCTAAATTTACAAGTCCTTCAAAGTCGTTCTTAAGAACCATCTCCTTGGCTTTCCTTGAGCCCTGCGTATTCAGCCGCTCGCCAATTATTAAAGGCGGTGGCTCTTGTCTAAGTTCCATTGCCTTTAGTGCGGAACTGACTCTAGCTATGTTTTTCCTCATTTGATCAGATACCGGGTCTCCATTGAGCTAAATCGTATCTAAAACCTTACGATATACTATTACCATCTAGCCGCCGTGGTGCCATTGATTGTTGTTCTTGTTGATACCTATCTAGTATTCTCCGTAGTTCAGAAATATGGGCTGGTTTAGTCCCACAACATCCCCCTATGATGCGAACACGTTTATAACTATTCAGAAAATATTCTAACTTATCTGCGATTTCCCTAGGGCTCATTTTGTACAGTGCTTTGCCACCCTCATTTTGTGGCATTCCTGCATTGGGCATCACAAGTATGGGTAATTCATTTTGTTCACTAAGCCATCTAACACTAGGCTCCATTTCGACTGGTCCGGTTGAGCAATTCAATCCGAATACGTCGATTCCCATGTCACATACTGTAGTATACGCTGACTGAATGTTAGTTCCAAGCAGCATCTTTCCGTACTGGTCAAGCGTGACATTAGCTATAATCGCAATTCTCTCAACAGGGTTCGTTTTTTCGATCGCGTTGCGACATGCCTCGATTGCAAGTTTTACTTCAAGAATATCTTGACTTGTCTCGATAAGTAAGGCATCGACACCACCCAGGATCAGCCCCTCGGCCTGCAATTCAAACGCCATTCTTATATCGTCGAGTGATTTTTGTCCTAAATCCGGATCGTCGGAGCTTGGAAGATATCCTGTTGGGCCCATTGAACCTATTACGTATCGTGGTCTATCAGAAAATAAATTGCAGGCTTGTCTTGCAAGCTGAGCTGCATTTTTATTATACTCAACAGTTCTATCGCCAAAACCATATTCCGCAAGCTTTAGCATGTTGCTCCCAAAAGTATTGGTTTCAACACAATCTGCACCAGCATGCAGATAGTTTATATGAACTTGCTTGATCCACTCCGGTCTGCTTAGTGAAAGCCCATCATTAAACCCGTCCTTGTTTTCCGGAAAATCATCCAAGTTCGGATTCAAGCTTTGGATTTCAGTTCCCATTGCTCCATCAAAAAGGAGGATCCTATTTTCAACATCGTCAACAAATGATTCCCTCATTATGGCTAACTTTAAGAATATGCTATGCCGTTTAATAGTTTTGCACTAATCAATTCCAATAGTTGTTGTTAATTTTCAAGGCATTGAATAGATCTGATCTCGTACGCGAAAACATTCATTGCAAGATGAAATAAATCAAATTGCTGTTACTTCATATATATAAGGTTCTGTATTTGATAAGCTTAGCAGGGTCCATAGTTCAGTTTGGATAGAATGGCTGCCTGCGGAGCAGTTGGTCGAGGGTTCAAATCCCTCTGGGCCCGTGTTGATATCGCTGCTTTATATGGGTTCTAAAATAAACAGAAGGTGTAAGAAAATAATCTGAAAACGCAATTGGAATTGGATCCCTATAGCGCATTCGTTTTTGCTATGAATGCAGCTCAAACTAGGGAGAAATATATCTCCAGCCTTGACAGGTCTTTCGATTCATAGATTCATAGAGCATTACCAAGCTGCAAGACATTTTTTCAACTTGCAAAGAACGATAACAAATGGGGGCTAAATAATCTCTTACAGATCTATAAAGGAAGAGTAGAACGCAAAGAGATTACAGGAGCTACGCTCAGAAATTACGTCAAATCTATCAAGCTTTTTTGTGAAATGAATGATATATCTAGACACCATGGAAGAAGATTACAAGGGGGCTCCCCAGGGCAAGAAAATTTGCAGATGATAGGGCCCCTACTACACTATCACTTCTCGCTATTGTCGACTCATTGCCGAATCAAGCTTTGCCTGTTCAGCAAAACTAGAGAATCAGTGGATAATATTGTCTTGAATTAGCGGTCAAAATGAGTCAATAGCTATCCCAATAGAGGGGCTGCCAGTACGTTATAATAGCTGAGCATCCATTCTTTTAATATGCCAGGTGAAGATTCTCCTGTGTTGGATTGGGATAGAATAGTGCACAAAAATGTAAGATCCAGAGATGGACAGGACGCTGGTAATGTCGACGCATTGTATGAAGATTCAATCGTGATAATCACAGAGGGGGCAAGAAAGGAATATAACATACCAAAGTCAGAAGTCGATGGAT
>JBKPMK010000291.1:0-2917 GCA_046732115.1 Thermoproteota archaeon | reverse complement strand
CTTTTATCTTCTTGATACCATGTCTTGAGTGCAAATGACTGCGTAACAATTTGACATTGGCTATTTTTACATTCAACAACCATTTCATTGTTGTCATCAACAAGTGCTATGTTGCTGTTTCTATAGATATAGAATTCTTCGCACCCACAGCTAGGACAGGTTAAACGATTGCCGTGCTTTGAATTAGCCATCAATTGTTGTTCAGCAGCAGCGTCGTACATTGCTTCGTAGGATCAAGCTATTATTATATTATTAAGTAGCGCGTAAGCTGATTTTATTTCTGTTGTCAATACGTAGTTAGCCAACACATGAGGTCGTAGAAGAATCAGAACAGAAACCCTTATAGCTAAGAGTGTCTAGATATATTATATTAGTATGGTCAGTACTACTAAGAAGGATAGGACAGAAAAACTAGGAATTAACTTGCCTAAAAAATTGTTGGCATAATTGATGATAAACGTGGAGACGTTCCCCGCAGCACATATATCAGAAGGGCTGTTGAAAATTACTTAAAAAGTGGAAGAAAAGATGTTTAACTTTCTTAAGAAGTGTACACAACGTGTTTATGAAATCCCTGAGCCATTAACCGTAAGAGAACGAGCCATTAAAGTTTTCTCAGATATTGAAGGATTAGACGATATCAAAGACCTGCTTGTGCAAAATCATTATTCATGCCACAGATTGAGAATATCATGCGATCCAAAGTCTACTTTGCAAAAGGAGATAGGTAAAAGCCATGTACTAATACAAATAAAAAAATAAAAAATTTTTTGTCTTCTGATAATTAATTTCTATAATGTGTCAATAAATATCAATAACTCTTTTTGGTCCGTTCTGCCTGTATTGCACCTTTAAACTGCAATATAATGTATTGAAACACATAAAAAGAAAAAAGAAAATTGTGCCGGCAGTAGTATCTTTGTATATGCCATTTTCTTCTTTATCAAATACCATCCTTACTGACCTTAAGGAAAGATTTGAACTTTAAAGAATGGTGGTAGGATTATGTAGTCTGTCAGCAGCATTATCTGTAAAACGCTCCTCGGCAAATTGAATAAACGTGCTAGTCAAATCCTTATCTACATATTTTGTAAATTCATAGAACGTTTCATATTCCATAATACAGTAGGAGTTCCCCCGATGGATTCTATGATCTTCTGCAAGGTTTTGTTTAATGTCTTGTCCAATACAACTTTTCCTTTTTTCGTTTCAAAGTCCTTCAAATCTAAATCAACCATCAGAAAACTTATTGGTGTTCTGTTTATACCGTGGTACTCTGTAAATGAAGGATAAGCGTTAAGTCTACAATCCCCATAGTTTGAATTCTTAAAATATTCTAATGCTTCTTCTTTACTGAAAACCTCTACTTGATAGCCTAATTGCCTTGTCATAATCTTCCGGGGGAATAGTGGTTCTTGAAAATGATTTAGGATAAAATCGAGGCCATATTGTACCTTGCGATCAATGGCATTACTCTCCATAAACTATTCTTTCTGTAGAAATATAGGGATTAAGAATTAATAGTATAGTTTATTCTACTGTATTGAGATTATGTTGATAGAATCTCAATACCTCGAGTGCTAGTCGCTTAATCCCCCAACTGTAGCCAAGTTTCTGATAATCAAACCTAAGTAATTCAAGATCCTACTCTTTTCATCTTTGAACCGCACTTAGGACATGCAGCTTCCCTATGCTTTGTTCCACAGGTCATACAATAGTAATTCAGCGAATTATCTTCAAACATTGAAGACATTGAACCAAACATTCCTAGTCCTCTTCCTCCCCCTCCCATTCTGCTCATCATTCTCTTTCTCATATAGAAGTTAAGCAAAATGAAAATTCCTATTATGGCAACTAACGAAAAAGGAAACGGCACTAGCATAGAAATTGTTAGACTTATGCCTATAGATATCCCAATCCATATCATTTGGGTTATAAGAAATTGTTTATTATTATAACTCATGTTGCATTACATATATTGGGAAATACGTCGTTATTAATATAACTATTAGCAATCAGTTTATCTGTCAAACTCATAAAGTATTAATTAATATCTAATGTGTATCGCTAAATTGGCAGTAAAGACAAAAATCAAGGTAAATAGATAAGGTCTGATTTCTAAAGGTGTAGCAACGTTAGTTTACAGTTTTGTAAAATAAACTTCACTTTGCATCTGATACCTTGGTATAGAATAATATTAAAGTGTATGAGAATGTGTGAGCACTGTGATGTTGATGCTTATTATGACCTGACTATAGAAGACTTTAACGATGCAGAATCGGTATGCAGTAGTTTGTGTACGAAATGTGTTAAGATAGAAATGAAAAGGATTATCGATATGTTTCCAGCTGTGAAGTCGTTAAAGATAGAGCCTATAATACATCCTCTACTAAAGAGTAGCCCGGGTCAGTGAGTGCTAGTCAGTTGATGAATGTATTGTTTGATACCCCAGCTGTTATAATATCTACTTCACTCATAACGAATTTTCCGACTACAATGAAAATAGCTGATGCTAATTCCTGCCATCATCTCCAGTTCAATCACAGCCACATCAGCAACAAGACACTAGCGAATGACTAGGAACGAATTCAAATTCCTTTGTTGGTATAACTTAAACGACTTTACAATGTGGCGAGCTTTTGAGCCAATAGTGCTCCATAAAATGGGGTGTCGTCGTTAAATGTTGTCAAATGCAATAGAATGGAGGGATAAGGGTATTAGTTCATGTATACTAACACCGAAAAAATTTAGTGCCATGATTATTCTATTGCTATCAGTTTCGCTAATCTAGTACAAAGCTGAAGATGCTTCTTTTCTTCCTCTAAAATTGCTTTTACTTTGGCTGAGAATTTTCTGTCTTTGACTAGCTTTGTCATGGCACCTAGAACTTCATAATGTGTTACTTCTCCTCCTTCGG
>JBKPMK010000290.1:0-4324 GCA_046732115.1 Thermoproteota archaeon | reverse complement strand
TACAATTTATTAAGATGTTTTTACTTTTTAGTACACATAATGACACGAATAGCAAATGTAATAGAGTTAGTTGGTAGTTCTGATAAAAGCTGGCAAGATGCAGCTCAAGTTGCATTAGAAGAAGCCAAGAAGACAATACGGGGTATAACAGGAGTTGAAATCGGAGACATGACTGCTAAAGTAGACCCTAACACAGGAAATATTATCGAATACCATACAGCAGTCAAAATAGCATTTGGTGTAGAACATTAACTCTTGTGCTTTTTATTTGCAATAATAGCAGCATTAGCAAAATTGGATAATTTACTAATGCTCTATAATCAAACTAACAATAATGACAATACAATAGTATATCCTTTTCTTTAATGTTGCACATGCTAATACCATGTTCAAAGACCCAGTATGTAATATGATGGTTGACGAAAAGAAAGCGCAGCACATAACTGAAGTAAATGGACAAAAAGTCTATTTGTGTTCGTCAAACTGCAAAAATGAGTTTGAGCACAATCCAAGTAAGTATGGATATTAGGTCGTGCTTAACCGCAGGGCAATAGAATGGTATAGATAGTTTTCCAGGAGGGTACATAGCAGTAGAAAATGTAAAGAAATGCTTAGGAAGAGAAAAGCTATCGGATAGAAAATATTGTATATCGACTTAAAGTAAATGTAAAAAGTATCCTTAGTGTTTATATGAAAGAATCTTATCGTACGACTTTCATGGGTGTATATGATAATTTGTCAGATAACAGGTTAAATATAACCGATAATTACGTATAAAGAGACCAATGGTGTTGATGGTCTGATATGGTAATTATGAGTCTTAGCAATCACACTTTGAGAATCACGGTTAATTAAAGAAGTTGTACCTTCCATTAGCAACACCTATGATATTTGATTTATTAATTTTATATAATAAATAGCAGATTATATAAATATAAAATAACAGTTCCATTTCTTATGCGTGGTTTTAAGAAGATGTTTCATTTTCACGCTTAATAGTATAATGTACAAGCCCCAGCTTTATCATTTTACTTCAGCTTCGACTGTGCTGATATTCATCATATTTAAATTGTCTTCTAGTCCTAATACTGTTGTAGAAATGAGATAGTTATGATTCCAACAAGGCGTTCTATCCTATCACCTAACAAGCTAAAAATCCTAGCAGGAATAGTAACATTTGTCATTATAATTATAATCATGTCTGAATCTGTAGTCATTGTACAAGCAGGGCACAGAGGAGTTGTTCTATATGTTGGTGCTGTTGAAAATAGAGTACTAGGAGAAGGATTACATTTTATCATACCATTTGCTGAACAGGTAATACCATTAGAAGTACGTACGCTTAAATTCCAAGCTGATGCGTCAGCTGCTTCAAATGATTTGCAAGAAGTAGCTACTGTAATAGCTTTAAATTATCATATTGATCCTAGTAAAGCAAACATAGTATACCAACATCTTGGTGCAGACTATGCAGATAGGATAATAGCACCTACAATACAAGAATCAGTTAAAGCAAGTGTTGCAAAATTCAATGCAGAACAGCTAATTACCCAGAGAGCGACTGTTAAAGGTGTTATATCTCAGACCATCAGTAAAACACTTTCTGCGAGAGATATCATACCGGAGACAATTTTTATTACTGACTTTCAATTCTCAAAAGCTTTTGCAAATCAGGTCGAATCAAAGGTAGTAGCATTTCAAAATTATCTTACAGAGCAGAACAACCTGCTTGCTGTTCAGGTAGTCGCAAATCAGACCGTTGTTAAGGCTCATGCACAAGCTAGAGCAAGGATAGCTAATGCGACGGGTGAAGCTCAAGCAATTAAACTAATTACAGAGCAATTAAGACAAAGTCCAGAATATTTGAGATGGAAAGCTATCAACGAATGGAATGGACAAATGCCATATGCTATTGGAGGAAACAGTAGTAGTAGCAGATTCCCATTTCTCCAATCACCTCGACAACGGTAACTAGAAGTGCTCAAAGTTCAGATATTTCCTTCGTAAATATTACGCTGTTCAGAAAATAAACGATAACATAAAAGGCATGGCCGACAACCTTGCTAAACAGGGCTATGTAGTATTAGCAGTCGACTTGTTCAATACCTTCCGCTAACATATAGACAATAGCTGCAGAACTTGTTGTTTTAATTGCATTGATAAAAAAAGAGGAATTTGGTGAGGATGGTACTACTACCACACACTAGGAATAGTTCTAGAAGTAGTAATACTAGTCCCATCCTCTACCATTTTTCAGAGTGACGCTATATGTTGCGTACTCTATTTGTTGTGTTTATGCTATGTTACGTACTTAGCCAGCGCCAGTGCTTCCAGAGTTGCAAAGCTGTATTTGGACATTAAGTGGAAGGTTTACAAACGCATCTGCTAATGAGCCTGGACCATTTGCAGCATGTTGACCGTTGTCTGCTGCTTCTACACATTTATTCTTGGTATAGCCTACTTTGACTTTACTTCCGCCGAATCCTTTGCTGCCTGCGAATGCTGGTGTTGTTGCTGTGACTGTACCTATTACTAGAGCTGCTGCTACTATGACAGCAACCAATGCTAAAGTTGTGTGGTTCATATTGTGAATGTACTATAATGTAATTATGCATATTTACTTTAAGCTGTTTCATGCTATACTTTTCTAAGTATATTTCTGACGCTAAAAATAATCGTAAGAAATAAACTATTACTGTAGCATGAAAATTTCTATAGCTAATATTATGGTAAGTTCGCTTATTATAGGGTTAACGTATTTTACCAAATGCTAGACCTATACTTTCATTCTTTGTTCTTGTTGTGCTAGTTGGTACAATTCGTCATGGCATTTAGAGCATACAAACTTAAAACCAGTTATCCGACTATTATACAAGGGTTGGTAGGTAATTTTACACACCTACTTGCGTTAGTTAAGTCACTTGCTACCAGTAAATCGTTCCTGAATAAAGTGCTACGGAACGTAAGTACGGTTACATATTTCGTAATAATTTTTCTAGTAAGCTTAGTATCTTCACCTTGTGAAATTCAGGATCAGAAAATTTACAATAAAGTCTCTTATCATCTAGTTTATAGTCTACAAGTAAAATTCGTGTTCCTTTACTCAATTTTCCCTGACATCGGATATGCGTAGCTCATTATAGTATTAAAACAGTCAAACAAACCTCAATCCAATTCTGCTAACAATCGCTTAACCAATTTGTCTATTGTGACTGGTTTTCTGATAAAGCATCCAAAGCTCACATTTGCATATACTTCCCTTAGAGCTTCTATATTTATTTCAGCTGACGACATAAAACAGATTCCGATGTTAGGATCAATTTCTACTATCTTTTGATATAGCTCAAACCCATTCATTTTAGGCATGTAAATATCAGTTAGCAGCAAATCGTAAAAATTTCGCTTGAATTGTGATGATGCTACCTCTGGATCATTATGTGTATATACTTCAAATCTTCTCTTCTCACTATCCTGATAATAATATCCTTCTAAAGCAACGCCGAAGGTTAAAGTAATATCAGGATCGTCATCTACTATGAGGATTCGCTTGAGATATGGGTCTTTTTGTCTTTCTTGACCACGCTCTATGGAGACGTTATTATAGCCAATGTAGTCATTATTATCGCTAGCGGCTTCTATAACAATAATGTGCTCTCATCCTGCGCCACCATTATCATGGTATACAATTACCCCCTTTCCTGGCAATTGTTATTCATGGCTGCTTCTATTAAACTTCATGTAACATTAATACATCATACATACATACATTTTGAGAAAAACCCACCACTCTCCGAGTTTTTGGCCGTTGATTTGGCTAGTGAGTCTCAGGAGGCTTAGTTTATCTTATTTATGTTAGCCGCATCAAATTTAGATCGTCAGATAATCATCGGTGGAATATTATCTATATTCGCATAAACAATTCCATTCCATTCCATTCCAATTCCAAATGACGGCGATCTGACGACCCATCTGACAACTATCTGACGAAGGACTTGATAATGTTATATAATATTATTCTATATGTTACATGGTTATAAGCTGTGATCCTAGTAGCAATGACTATTTTATGGACACTACAAAAGTTCTCAAGTACGATCAGCCAACTCACATTTAAGTGAGTATCAGTTTTTCTATAACGACTTGGTGAGGTAGGCGTGCACATTCAATATAGTGGTGATTATCATGCTCCAAGACTGCTATTGTGCATGCAATACAATATTACTACTATTTATCATTTGAGCCTTTTGCTTCTGCCTTTCTATTTGTTTCAATATTCTTAGCTTTGCTTTAAACTTAAAACTTCTAGGTCCATTTCTTAATCTAT
>JBKPMK010000289.1:0-1272 GCA_046732115.1 Thermoproteota archaeon | reverse complement strand
ATCTGTTTCCGATCCAGAAAACTGCAGCATGGTTCCTTCATCTCCGTGAATTTCGAAATCTCCATTGCCATATTGTGGATTACCAGGCTTAATTCTGACTCCCAAGAGCCTAACGTTGACACCAGTATTGAATATCTTTGGAATTCTATTTTCATCAATATTCCATATGATAACACGTAACGAACGTGTTCGGGCTTCATTTGAGATTTGCATTTGCAAGGCCTTACCCGCTTGTCCCCGAATATTGTTAAAGCCAGAAATTCTTGGGTTGGAATCAACGTTTCCAGTAATTATAACATTCTCTTGCGGATCCTTGACATCATCAACAGTGAGCGTCATTGAGTCAATGGTTGGAATTGAGTTGCTATCGTCGTCATTGTTGTTAACTAATTCAATAGAGCCATTAGAGCCTAAACTAATTATTGGTTTACCATCAAGGCCTGACTTAACATAGCACCTAGAGACCTTTATTAAGTCCCCAGGCTGTAGACTCATCTCATCAGGAATGTTAATCTGATTATTATCCCATAGCCTAATTTTGATGCTAGAGTCTTTGTCATATACCGTCATCGTTCGATTTACAATTTCTTCATTGGTATCCTTTTTGATAAACCTACGAATTGGATAAATATTCATAATACGAGCAGTAATGGTTACTTCTTTTGCGCCAATATAAAGCTCCTTGATTCCTGAACTTAATTTAGGAACACTTTCAAATGAAATACCAAGGTCGGCTCCAATTAAGAATAATGCTCCTTGATCTGTTAGATAACCAGCTCCCACTTTACGCTTTTTTTCGTCAATCATGTCTCTGATCTGCTCAGCACTAATTTCTGGTCTCTGCTTTAGAAGTAATTCTACCATCTTTTTAAAATCAACAGACAAACCGATTACCAACCCTCCTCTTTGTTATTACCACGTGTTTAAAATAATGATCAGCTACTTGCCTATATGTTTTAACAAGACTATACCTAGCAGGATGACTTTTGATTAAAAATACTTATATATATAATTATTTATTGGCAGAATAAGAAACGCATCATACCTTTTTGTGTTTGTTTCTCATAGAATGACAAAGGCAACATACAAAGATGAAATTTGCTAGAATATTTTATCTCCTTAATTTATGTAGGAGGAACGATCACTAACTATTGTAATCTATTGATACTGACCACCTTATCTAAGAGGAATGTAGCTTTACTTTGTATCATTGCAGCTACTGGCGTATCACTTTCTATTCTTTCTTACCAGTATTCCACTTTTATAGCTGGT
>JBKPMK010000288.1:0-1503 GCA_046732115.1 Thermoproteota archaeon | reverse complement strand
GGGAAATAGCCATTCTGTGTTAATTGGCGCTTCAGGAGCGATCTCAGGTATATTAGGCATAGCGGCTGCTGCTGGAAACACTAGGGCGTATTACTGGCTAATACTTCAAATTGTATTTGCTGTTGTAGGCTCATTTACTACGCTTCAAATAGCATTTACTGCACATATTGGTGGTTTCATTGCTGGTGTATTGCTAACAAAATTATTGGTGATGGTGGAACAAAATAAGCGGATCAAATATCTAAGGTAAACAATAGATGTCGTTGAAGTGACCATCGAAGAAGACCAGCAGTTTCTATACTTTACCACAAAAGGATGGAAAACTGGAAGAGAGCATAGGATAGAGATATGGTTCGTATCTTATGCTGATAAATACTACATATTATCAGAATATAGGGAAAATGCACACTGGGTACAAAATATCATACATCATTTGAAGGTATTGCACGAATTGTGGATATACAAAGCGAGTCCAAATTGGCAAAGGAAGTCTCTAACCTTATGAATAGAAAGTATGGATGGAGTGACGGACTAATCATAGAGCTGATGTTATATGCCCTAACAGATTGAATAGCACAGTCTGATGGAGATCAAATCTCCGTCTTACAGCGAATAACATCCGATGCGTCTATAATTTCATTACTATGTTTTCCGCCATATTCGTCATTTAGAATTTTGAACTTTCCTCTTCCTTTACGTACTATTTTTGCATCAAATCCAGTTCCATTTATACTTAGAAAACACCAACATGAATAGTGCTCTTCTTCTTCTTCTTCCTTTAGCAGAGTCAGTAACTGGAGGTAGCGCTTTTAATCAATCATTATCAATTCTCTTCCAAGAATCTAAAGGACGTGGAGAATCTGTACTTTAGTTATGGCATTTTTATAACCAAACTCTAGAATCAAGAAGAAGGATCATCCAACCAAACGGATTTGTTACTCAAAAAGACTGATGAAAAGATACCATTAGATATTAGATTGTAGTCAAATACTGATATGAGCATGTGATACGGAATAATTCTTATTTGTATATACTAATGGTTAGATTTGTCGAATAAAAGGTATTAAATTGTATAATTTTCTTTACTAATATAATTAAATAGTGCGTTGCAGATTATTAAGGTTTAACGATATGTGTAGGTAAATGATGTGTGTCTACTTTAAAAACAAATGGTAGAAAGGGGTCTCGTTATGTTTAATGTACCTGCATTAGATAATAATGACAATAATAATGGCGATGACAAAAAAGAGCTTTCCAAGCAAATACATTTCCTACTTTGTGAATCATGTTTTTGGTGCGCTTCATATTTATCTTCAAAAAGCGTGTCAGTTGCAAAATGTCCTAATTGTCATGATAATAAAATAAGGTGGATGCCAATATCTAACATTAACATTTACAAATTAGCAATGACGCCGAGGTTACAGACAATTGAACAAGGAAATCATATAATTGCGGTTTATCCTAACAAAGAAGAAAAAATTAATGAAGCCTTTTCCTTTCTAA
>JBKPMK010000287.1:0-5857 GCA_046732115.1 Thermoproteota archaeon | reverse complement strand
TTTTCTGGATTTTTCCTGAAAGGCAAAAATCTATAGTTTACTTCTCATGTAAAAAATGACAACTAAACAAATTAGTAAATACTAGTTTAAAAAGAAATACAATACAAGTAACAAACGACGCAGTATCTATTATTCGAGTCTTTTCTCATCTCTACGTGGGCGAATTGCTATCACCATTGCAAGGGCTCTTGACACCTATCTGACAAATCCCCATTTGTTTGACACCAGTCTCATTGGTGTTTTCTTCTCTTCATTTCCATAATAACTCTGGCCTATTTCATTAATTACAAAACTGTAAAAGCTATTTGTAGATATTAATTAACAAGCTAGTTCGGTTTATTGCGACATGGACTACTGAATTGGGCCAGGGTTAATTGAATTTACCTGGTCCAGTTCATAGCTAGTACAATATTATGTGGAGCAATAATACCTGAACCTTTCAGTCCTTTCCCATTTCATTTCGTATGCTTGACATTATCAAATTGATTCTTGAACCAATTTAGAGTCTCATTATCATATATACAAAATTCTATAATATCTAATGCTGAAATAGTATTATTATTGTTGTTGCTGTTACCATAATCATCATCATCATCATTATTACTATCTTGAAGAAAGGTTTTAGATTCTTCAACAAGTATCTTCGCACATCTATCTTTAGGGAAGCCAAATATTCCAGAACTTATTGCTGGCATTGAAACACTTTTAAATCCATTCTCTGACGCTAGTAAAAGGCTACTTCTAACTGCTTTTCTTAGTTTGTAATCTTCATTTCCTTCACCCATCCTTGGTCCCACAGCATGTATAACGGCTTTACATGGTAACTTTCCTGCTGTAGTAATTACTGCTGAACCAACTGAAACAATACCCATCTTTGCAATTATCTTGTCGCTTTCGTCCTGAATGATTCTCCCACCCTTTCTTACAATGGCAACTGCAACTCCTCCGCCATGTTTTAAATAAGAATTTGCAGTGTTTACTTTTGCATCCACATGTCTATCCGTCATATCACCATTGACAAGCTTTATGACCTTATTGTTGCCCAAGTTCAGCTGACGTTCCAAGCTCATTGCACTGTTATAGTCATATAGCCATAATGACTAGATAATGTTACTAAAAATCTCCGTATTTTTACATTTTCATATTATTAGAATATTCTCTTAATTCAAATGGAGTAACCGCCTGAACATATGAAAATGAAATATTGCATAAATGACAGTATAATTCACGATAATGATAGTGTTTGTCTTTAATAGTTGATGATAGTACAATGTAGCTGGATTTATGACAAGTAGGACAACCACATAATCTTCTATTTAGCTTTGTTTTGTTATTGTTGCTGTGGTCTACCCGCATTATAATTGCTTGATAAATTGTGGCAATTCTCTTAAGCGAATGCGATAATTGTACAATCTATTAGTCTAGCAAATATCCTTAGTTACTATCTTATAGCATATTGCTTTCTAGGTATTTATTCTTGGAAAGTAAAGACATCTATTTTTTATCTGCTTTATCTTACCTCTTGCTATAATCCCAAGTTGAGTAATAGCTTGGGGATATTTCTAAAATAATTGAATCTCCATTCTTCTGCTCATAAGGGCTTTAGCCATTGGGTTATTTTATGATTCATTGATATTCGAAATTAGAAGATACAAAGAAAGCATTCGTGAAACATTGGAGCGAAAACCATCTTCATGTCTATTGCTGACAATAACGATATCGAGTGGGATGAAGTAGTAAAGAAAGAAGCAAGAGGAATTGATGATGCTGGGAAAGGTATTACAGATAAAAAAGATTTTACATGCCAAAAAGCCTTGCAGATAAATTTGATGAACATACCCTGTGGTTTAGAATAACAGGGGGTGAAGCATATAACACGTATAGAGATATTGAAGAAATCTTGTAAATCAAAGGACTAGCTATATTCTTATAAGGTTCCCTATCATCATCTGTCTATCCAAAGCGAGTATACAAAGGAAATTGCTTTAAAACATCAGGCAATAATTATTACATGAATTTATGTATAGTAGAGTAACTGCACTTGCAATAATACTTGCTGCTGTATCAGCTAGTACTCTTCAAGTAGCTACAGCACAGCAAAATTTAACCGCAGCAGCACCAACAACGTCAGAACCAAAACATTTCTTAACACTAGAAAAACCAATACTAGGCTTCAAAATATCATATCCTTATAATTGGAATATTACTGATAATGATTTTGTTATATCTTTTAAAGCACCAAACAACACTGCGCTAGCTACACTCTCAATTACGAATTTATCCTCTTACTCCAAAACAAATCTTTCGTTAGAGCAGTATTCATTAAATGAAATTAATACTATTAAATCAGTTGAGACCAAGAAGGTCGGAAACTTTTTTAAACTCATAGAGTCAAAGCCCTATATACTCTCAGGCCAACCTGGCCATGAAATACTATTTTTAAATGGAACTAGCGCAGACACTACTCATGACTACATAAAAACTCTGCTAGCTTGGTCTATAGTAGACGGTAAAATATACCAAATTAGATATAGTGCAAAAGAATCTGAGTATTCTAATTACATTCAGACTGTCTTTTATATGATAGATTCGTTTAGGCTATTATGAAACAAATATGTATACCAATGTAGTATAATCGAATCTTTTAGTTGTTGTTTCCTCTCAATCTGCTGCATTCTTGCTGTTAAGGCCATGACTATAATGGTCTGACAGCTGTGCTATTACATCATCTTTCATTTTATCACGATTTTTCAGTGATGGCACATAGTAATAATAAACATAGTTAAAATCCGTATGGTTATACTATAAGTTCTGCAGCCAAATTTATTAGTATCTTATGGCAATACAATCCCTATATAGCGGTATCATCTGATATGCAAGTAAAAACATATCTAAGTGATAATGAGATACAAAACCAAGAAGAATTATTATCGTTAGATGCCATTTCCCCGATATGGGCTAAGAGATTAGAACAAAGCAAACTACTTCCCTTATTATCTTTTGAACGATTACGATTCTATCTTGAACTTAAAGATACTTCAAAATGTGTAGTTGGAGAAGCACATGGTTTTTCTTCATCATATGTGTATAGCTGTAAACCGTGTGCTAAAATTGGTTGGAAGTTTATGTTTTACTTTATGATTCATTCATATTCGAAATTAGAAGCGACAAAGAAGGAGTTTGTGAGACATTGGAATGAAAAGCATCTTCATGTCTGCGGACGATAACAATATTGGCTTGAATGAAGTAATAAAGAAAGAAGCAAGGGGAATAGATGATGCTGACGTTGGAGAAGCTCAATGGGTTGGCTGCTTATCTGGTCATTGGATTAGCTATTTCATTTGTAGTGCCATTTCCATTATCATTTGGTATTGCATTGCTTGTATACTTTGCTCCCAACGCAGCCGGAATGCATCTTGCGCTGAAAAGACAAGGAATGCCAGGTGGAATCAAAGAAATGTATAAATCGATGAGTTCATCATCAATAGCGACAGCGTAGGCATGGGATACTCTCCAATCAAATTCTGTTGTATGAATTGTGGATATGAACACAGAGAATATACCTGTCCCAATGTGGCTCAAAAGCTGTAAGAACAGGATAGTAGTAGCGGCCACAATTAACAAATTAGAAATAGATGAAGGATGTATCTTTAGTAACTCATGATAAATTTACTGCCCAAATGTAGTAAATGCGGTTCGCCAGTTGCTGATTCAATAGAATCCCAAATAGAGCAACATGAAAAAATAAAGATGGGCAATTATATCAACAGTGAATGGATATGCGATGACTGTCTAGCGGCGGAAAAGAAAGAAGAAAAAGAGTATTCGTCATCGCAAACTAGTCAAAGCAATGCTAATCAATGCGATAACATAGGAACAGCAAGCGAATCAGATGTTTCTCCAAATACTCCAAGAGCAGATGAAGCCAATCTATAATATCGTAACAATAACGATGATTATGTGACCTCGTTAAGGTAAAAACAAGAAGATTTTTGTATATCTTCCAATAATAGTTACTATGGCAGTAGCATGTTTTGCAAGCCTTGCTATATTAGCAGGTGGTATGGCAGCTATATATGGAATAGGTTGGTACAAGGACAGAAGAAGACAAAATAGAAGGCTAGCTAAAAAATCAGTTGTGAAAGAAGGTTATATTACAAAAGAAGAACAACAACCAATTGCTGAACAAGTAGCTTAACTAACATCCCTCTAAAATACAAGAATCCCAGAACGTACGAATTGGGGTTGACAATAATGCAGGCGGTAAGGTACAATCCTTTGATATGTATATTTTGTAGACACCCAACCATAAAATATTGACTTGATTATAAAGATATTTCAACTAAAAACTACAATTTCATCAGATATTTCTTAAATGCTGAGCAGTATGCCAGTATAATCTTAATATAATCCTAGGTGCAGTTAGATAATGCCAAGGACGATGCAATACATATACGAAAGACAACAAGAGTGTAGCCATGTAAAACAGACGTACTATGCGAACTCAATAAGTAAAGACGACAGGAGAATATTGTTTTGCTTTATTTTACGCCTCATAGGAAAAGTAGTCCGGAGATACCAAGACAATATGGGATGAAAGAACATGGCGATGGTTGGATTACATATAGCATCTTTTAGCATTCTGTCTTTAACCCTAGTCTTTTCTTGCCTGCTACTTTACCTATGTCATCATAAAGCTCAAGCATTTCCCTGCATTGGAGATACCCTAAAAGAGTACTGTATGGGATATCATGATGGAGCAATTCGGGCTCATAGAGATTACAATAGTGGTGATGACAATATCAGTTTAAATCAGCACAGATGCACAATTATTCCTGAATACTGTAAAGGATATGATAAGGGATACAATGACGAAATGGATTTTCTAGGCTAGGTCTAAGAGACCATCAAAAATTGATGCTAGGTTATATTCTATTTCTAATGAATATGATGATATCTTACTATATTCTCTTCATTCTCTTCTTACAATATAATAATCGCAGTAGTCATAATATTCCACTACGTGACAAGATAGCTTCTCCACAGGTAGAGGACACATACGTGGATTCCCACCTTATATGATGATGTTATTTCTGTTATAAAGTTTTTAATTTCTAGAAATTACTTAGCATATGAATCTTGACGACCCTGGTCGTTTTCTAGACGATGTTAATCTTCATATAATAGATATTCTAAGTAAGGATTCATCAACTCCATTTGTCGAAATGGCTAAGCAGATTGGAATATCTGATGCAACAGTACATTTGAGAGTTAGAAGATTAATAGCTGCAGGTATAATTACCAAATTTACAATTTGCTGATAACAATCTTCTTGGATATGACCATCTTGCGTTTATGCGGCTAAATACCAAGCCTGGTTTTACAGACCAAGTTACCCAAGATTTATCGTATATTGAGGAAGTACTGGAAATACATGAAATGCACAATAGATTTTATTTATTTCTAAAGATTCGTGCTAAAGATTTGAATCATATGAGGGATATAATAGAGCACAAAATCCGCACGTTACCAAGTATTGTAGAGACAGAGTTAATGACTATTTTCAAAACCAAAAAGGAAGAGCAAATAGTTTCTGTGAAAAAGGATATTACAAATACTAAGAGAACTAATTATAAGTGAAAGATTGGGCTAGCTCTACAAACTATGCTATAGCAATACAGAAATCTCACAAATGAATATCCATTATGTGATGATAGTATGAATATCCATTATGTGATGATAGTATGCTGTTATATAATGATAGGTAAGATGAGAATATCTCACGTCAGCAGCAGAAGACAATAAAATTAGCAGTTCAAACAGCACTATTGCTGTAGAAAGAATCAAGCAAAAAGAC
>JBKPMK010000286.1:0-3759 GCA_046732115.1 Thermoproteota archaeon | reverse complement strand
TTAACAAGAAAGGAAAAAGAAGAGCTTGTTTTAGACTTGTATTTTAATCAGAACAAGACCTACCATGAAATAGCAAAAATAGCTAGAATGTCACCCCGTGATATTAAGCCCATTATAGACAAAGCAATCAATGAAAAAGAGAGAACGCAGCACAAAACTACAGCAGTACAAGCTTACGAGTTATTCTTCAAAGGCAAGACACTACTGGAGGTTACTATTGACTTAAATCTGGGACAGGCCCAGGCTACCGCATATTATGGAGAATATTTAAAGATAGTTGGCCTTGACGATATTACCAAGATATATCTGGAACTCCAAGGGGATACCTCATATTTTGTAAAACTATGCAAAGAAGCAAAGGCAGCAAAAATGGGTATATCGCAGGTAATTAACCTACTTAACATTGCCAATAATCAGCTACCATCAGTTCAACTTAGATGTGAACGACTTCAAGAACATAATTATCAACTAGAATCCATTCTAAAGACAAAATCTAAGGAGCTTCAGAATCTAAATAACCAGATAACAGATACAGGCAAATTCCTTGACATTACTAATTCTGAATGTAGACTAAAGACTTCAATGCTTCAAATGCTACGGGAGCAAGCAGCAAAAATGGAAGCTTTTGTAAATAATTACAAAACCAAAGACCAAGAATATATCAAACTCAAAAAAAGTATTGAGGATATAATACGTGATATTTTATCAGAAAAAAAGAGATTCATAGAGCTTGCCACCTTCTGTGTGATCGAATCTATGAGAACTAGTCCAGACAAGTACTCCTCTTTGGTCTATCATAATAATAATGAAAACTCAAGCAAAGACAATAATCATAGTAGCGGACAGATATTACCTCCTCCACCATATGATGGTTATATTATTGAGCATTACAAGTCTACACTTTTAGAAAAATCAGAAAAACTTTACAATGACTTAGTAGACCAGCTTGTTTGTGAAGTAGTTAATGAAAACGTAGCAAAACAGTCTGCAGAAACTATGCCATCTTCACTACCTGCATTGCCATTAGAGGAGGGAGGAGGAGTTGACGATGAGGATAAGCAAAACTAAGAATAATGACCAAGCAGAACACGAAGAGTTAGATGAAGAGGAATATCAAACTTACCAACGATATGAACAAGAAAGATTTACTGATGAATATAGTGAATATTTTGAAGACGATGAGAATAAAGCTGATAGATTAACTGATGACTATCAAGAAGATTTGAAAGATTAGTTAAATCGAAAACAGGTCACGTAACTGGTTCAACAAAAAGGTGTACGTAGAAGCTTGAAATCTAAAAGAGAGAGATTACAGGGTTTTCTTATTCTCCTTCATCAATAGCAATAGAAGTCTCAATCTCAGGCCAAAGTTCTGCAACCATATCTGGCGTATTTGTTCTAATCCAATCAGCTTTCTTCTGATAAGCTTTCTGATAGACTAGCTATTGCATGAGCTGCATTCATCCTCTCTGCTAAATGTGTAAGCATATCATAGAGTATAATCTCAGCATTCTCTACTATTGCATCCTCTTTAGCAGCTATGAGCTCTGACTCTGCAGAAGTCATCATTCTTCCAAAGATATTTGATAATGATCAAGGAGGAATAGGAATTGGTAACTGTGCTTTATCCTTAGTAGCAGCGTTTTTTTCACCATTACCCAGATTGGAAATCAATTGCTTTAATCTATCCTGCTGTTTTTTTGTCTCCTCTAAATGTGCTTGAAGTCGTTGTCTTACATTTTCGACTTTAGTTTGTTTTATTCTTGATTGCAGTCTTTGTATCGCTGCATTTTCTATGGCTAGAAGAAGATAGATTATCAGAACTTTAGAGCGTAAATACTGTAGTATGGTTTGTTAAGCATTATATCTTGTTTTACTCTTCAACCTGTTGAAAAAAGAACTCTAATATGAACAAACTCAAACATTATAGAATTCAAAGCTTTCATGGAATAATTGCAGGTTGGTATCTTGCTAATTCTGATCTGGTACTTCTAGATGAAGTATGCAAACGTATAGGAGTAGTATCTCCAGTTGGATTCTACGAAGTGCAGCTAGGTCAAATGTGTATTCTGAAAGCTAACTTTTCCAATCCGAAGTTATTGATTAGCAAGAAAATAAAGACAATTAATCCAAGCATAAAGAACATACTGCTAGGAGCAGTAGCAGTGCGAATGTTTTTGAGATTTAAGAAGAGTACGGCTCCTTTAGATTCGGTAAATAGAAAGAAGTGATTTGAATTTTTGATTGTCCTACTGCCCTGTAGGATCTATCAAAGTTTAGTGAATTGACACGCCGCAAGTTTGTAGCCACATATAATGATCTAGAAAAGATAAATAAATCGACACCATGGTCATGCCCTCATGATGTACGTAGGTATAACAATGCTATACACAGATGGGATGCGTTCATTTAGTTAGAATTTATGAACAAATTTCAAAATAGCTTTGGAAAGGAAGAGCCCTTATTTTGTACAGGCTATATTTACCGCTAAATATTTGTTTACTTAGCTAATTCAGAGAGAAGCTACAATACCATCATCAACTCAAAAATACATTCTCACACTATAACAAATTGAGCCTAAACATAAAGTCAAATTTGATTCACACATGGCTATGTTTACGAAATGACGATTACAGAAACAGCCAGATGTGCATTGTAACAGGTCCTAACATAGACATTGCAATCAAACTAATCAAAAGAATGAAAGCATTGTTTGAACTCAGGTTACATGTTACCTTTGATAGTAAAGAAACGGTCCTTGAATTAAACGGATGTACAATAGAAGCATATCCATCAAACCACATAGATGCTTACCGTGCGCTTGATAATCCTAAATTCATCTTAATCGACGAGAGTGATTTCTTTAGAAGAAGAGAACAAGAAGATGTAAGACATCTATCTGAGCGATATATTGCAAAGTCAGACCCTTACATTGTAATGGTTAGCACCCCAAATGCACCTGACGGCTTGTTTGAAAAAATAGAAAAAAGAACCTGAGGAGAGATGCATTTACAAACGCCTCTTTCTAGATTACACTTATGGCCTTAACAAAATATACACTCAAGAAGAAATAGACAAAGCTAGGCAATCACCTTCATTTGACAGAGAATATGACCTCAAATATCTAGGAAAAATAGGCAATGTATTTCATACAAAGGATATTGAAGCTGCAGCAGAGAAAGGCTCACTATATGATCCTGAAATGATAGCTGCTAATCCTTTTGCAGCAGACTTTGGAAGAGCAATGGGCATAGACCCGGCTTATGGCAGCTCTTCATTTGGTATTGTGGTAACTCAGCTTGCAGATAACCAGGTGCAAGTACTATATGCTGATGAGTTTCAAAGGCCTGACTTTAACGAGATGTTAGATACGGCTATTGAACTCATAAGAAAATACCAAGTGCAGAAAACATACATTGATGCAGCAAATCCATCGTTTATCAGATCGTTAAAACTAGCAATAGGTGACAGAGAAGATTATGAAAACCAAATCGCGTATTACAAGAAAATGAAGTGGAACTGGCATAACCACATGACCGTCATCCCTGTTAGTTTCAATGTAGAACATAAAGAAATGTTGGGCCATGCCAAGATGATACTAGAGAAAGAACAGGTAGCTATCAATCCGGTATTTGACAAACTGATAAACTCATTACGAACTGCTATTGCTGAAGAGCATTCATTAGATAAGGAAGCAACATCGTATGACGATATACTTGATGCATATCAATTAGCACTAAAGAATTATGCATTTACTGA